>NZ_LMMK01000022.1:0-73104 GCF_001422795.1 Methylobacterium sp. Leaf88
GGGCAGCGTGATGAACCGCGCCGACCTCAAGCGCCTCGTCGAACTCGGAGAATCCTCCGTCGTACACAGCGCCGCCTACCATGGGTGAGCCGGCCGATCCGCCCTTCGGGCTGTCCGCCGCTCCAAGCTAGCCTCAGCGCAGTCCGAACGGCGTCTCCGTCCTGATCGATGCCGGCCGCGCGGGCCTCCACGATGCGGACGCTGCAGGTTCGGGCGTTGCCCAGCCCCTCATCGAACGCGGCGATCTCCGATCGTTCCGACGGCTCTGGGCCACAGCGGTTCCGGATGATCCGGCAGAACCGGCGGGCAGGATCGACATCCTGGCCGTCTCGGTCTCCTGCAGAACGCCCGCGACCACCGCAACGGTTTCCCGATCGAGGTTGTCCCGTCATGACGCATACCCGCCGCAGCCTTCTCGTTGGCTTCTCGCTCTTCGGCCTGATGGCAGATGCCCACGCGCGCTCCGTCATTCGACCCGAGAACGCGAACGTCACGCCGCCAGCCTCGTCCGTACTGGCCGTTTCGGTCGGCGCGCTGACCGCATCGGGCGTCGTGATCCAGCAGCTTCCGGCGGGCACGGCGTTCGTCCCCGGCACGGGGCCGGCGGATTACTTCGCGATCGACGCGCGCGGGACGCTGTCGGTTTCGAAGGCCGGAGACTCCGCCAACCTGGGGTCCGGGACCTACGATCTGCCGGTGCAGGGCGGCGGAACCTACTATTCCGCGATCCGGGTCACGGTCGAAGCCGACACCTTCGACGTCGACACGGACGCCGCGTTCACCGCCGCCGAGGCCGCGACCGCGTCGTCTCTCACGACGGACTGGACGATTGCCCTTCCGCCCGGGGTGTGGCTCGGGGCGCGCGCGTTCACCCGGAAGTACGACGGCACGCTCGACAACCCGAATTTCGGCATCGGCGCGGCCAACCTCATCGCCAGGACGAGGACGCTCGATCGGAATGCCAAGGCGACGGCGCGCGGCGGGTCGCTGACAGTGAAATCCCGTGGCGACCGGACCTCTGGGTTCGCCGCCGCCAACAGGGCGACGGGCGCCTTCGGACCCTTGGTCCTGGAGAGGATCGACCATCGCTTGGTCCCGAACGTCGATGCCTACAATGCCAAGTTCACGAACGTCGCGACCCCGTTCATCTGGACCCCGACCGTAGATGCCCAGGGCGCCGTCACAGGCGTCGCCTCGGTGCAGCAGGTCGGCGTCGGCTACCTCGCCAGCCCCCATGAGCGTCGGGCCTACGTTTCGAAGAAGGTCGGCAACACACCGGTCACGATCTCCCAGGGGAGCCCGGCCGTCATCGGCTGGACCCAGCACGGGCTCGCGGCCAACACGGCTGTCACCTTCAACAGTGCCGGCCAGATCCCGGACGTGAAAAGCACGCTGCCGGCCGGCATCCGCGCCAGCGTGAACTACTATGTGAAGACGGTTCTCGACGCGAACGCGTTCACGATCTCCGCAACGGTCGGCGGGGCGGCGATCGCGACGACGTCGGCCGGCTCCGGGACCTTCCTCGCCAGCGCCGGTATCGGCTTCGAGGGCTGGTTCGACGTAGATGACGATGGACGGCTCACGACCGAGTCACCGCTGACCATCGTGACCGCCGGCAGCGGTCACACGCCCGCCACCGCATTCAGTCACTATCCTCTCAGCGAGACGACGCAGCGAGCCCTCTGCCAGTCGAACAATCTCGCCTCCCGTGCGACCCAGTTCCAGGTCCTGGCCGATTCCTCCGGCAACGTCGGAGACATCGCGTTCAACGGCTGCGGCTTCGGAACGGGTTCCTCCGGGGCATCCGATGTCCGCGTGCTGACGGGGGCGTTCATCCGGAACGCCAACAGGGCGTATTTCCACGATTGCGTCGTGAACGGCTACTTCGTGGCCTTCGACATCGGGTTCGCCAACGACTGTGAGATCGCCCGCACCTTCGCGGTGCGCGGCTCGAACGACTTTATCGACGAATACCCGGCCGTCGCGTCCTCGAACCTGTCTGCATCCCAGATCGCGAACGGGTCGAGGGTTCGCATCTATGGCAATGGCGTGACCCGGATGCTCGACATCCACGAGCATTCGAACGAGCATGCCGACTTCCATCAGGTCGCCGCGCCGAACGACATCCCGAAGGTTCGCGACTTCTGCGTTGTCGGAAACTACCTCTGGGGAGCCGCCTCGATCCGCTCCTTCTCCAACCAGGGCGAGATGAACTCGCTCATGGGTGACCTCGATCAGCGCCAGTACATCGCCGGCAACTTCATGTTGTTCAACACTCCGAACGGCGCGCAGCTTGCGAATGCGCGATCCGTCGCGACAGCGCAGTACGCGTTCAACACCCTCATCCGCTTCATGAGCGAATCCATCGACGATCGCGGCTATGCGAACGGCTTCAACGGAAGCGTCGAGCCCTGGGTGAGGTACCGGGGTGCCTATTCTGCGGCCCTGGCCTACGCACTCGGTCAGGTCGTCCTCTACAACGGCGGGTACTATCAGGTGTCCGCATCCGCCGGAGCTCCGGCCGGCAACCGACCGGATACGGCAGGATCCACCGTCTGGGTCGCTTGGTCAGGCTTCGAGATGGATATCAGCGGCAATATTCTCGGGGCGATCTGGGAGCATGCAACGCTCGGCGGGACGATCCGCGCAGCGGATCCGACCACGCCGGATGGCTTCATCACGGCGCAGAACGGGTCCGCGGCCTATTCCGGCGTGCCCTTCCGCTACAGGGCACAGAACAACGCCTATGTGAACGCCTACACGCCGAACGGCGGCAGCGGGACCAGCTATCCGGAGGTGTTCTCCGGCGGGACCGCGTTCTTCGAGACTTTCGACCCACAGACCGGCTTCAACGGCTACGGCCACAAGGTCCGACAGAGCGCCCTGGCGGAAATGATCGCCGACATCGACGCGGCCTTCACTCCGAAGCCCGGCACGATCGCCGCTGGGCGCGGCCACACCGCGCTCCCCGCCTGATCCAGACCCCATGCCTCCTCGGCGAGGACCTCTCCTGGTCACGGGGTCCGGGCCTTATACGATGAGACTGCCGCCTGGTGTGACGGACCGATGTCGACGCCCTTCAGGATGATCGTCCCGGTGTCGACGCGACCCGCGCCGATGCTGCCGCCGGTGCCGTCGTGATCCAAGATGTTCACCGCGCGATCGCTGTCGCGCACGAGGGTGTCGTGTGCGGGACGTCCTCTCCACGAGCGCGCGCTGGCCTGAGGATGCGAACCGCGCCGTCTGCGATTGCCCCGTTCCTGTCTACGCCAGCCGCCGTCACTCCGACGTCCGCGGTCGCTTCCAAGTCAAGGAGCCGTCACTCCGACGGTAGAACCGTAAGATGAGATTGAGGTCTTGAGTGTCCGCGGCGCACGACTGAGATCTCGATCGAGAACAACCAAACTCTTCAGACGGAGGAGGTTTACCGGGGTCCGATGGACGGACAGAACGGAGATTTTTCACAAAAACCCGAGTTTTTCGCTGACATATAAGCAGAAAATCTCCCGGTATGCGGCGGTCAGCTTACAGAGACACGACCTCAACGGAGGCAGTCTTCATCACATCAATCAATGAAGAAAGACGCCCATTTCTGCTCTGACCCAAATAAAACCTTGCAATCTCGCACGCGCTGAAGTTCAACTCGGGTTGTTGCGTCGAAAGGCCGCAAAAACGATGATATCCAGTATGTTACTTAAATCATCTACAGGTTTTGCTTTTCCTTCCAAATCGCTGGGCACGCACCGAATGAGCACGTCAACGTGAAAGCGACCAAGGCGGCACGGGACTTGAAGCCATCCTCGTTCGGCCGAGAACACGCGCTGCGGGGGGATTGGCGGAACACCCTGAGACAGGGACGGACAGCACGAAATTGGCAATCGCCCGTGACCTATGCCGCCAACCTCCGGGGGGCAAGGGCTGTCAGGCTGATCTATCCAGGCTGTTTCGTCATTCCCTCCAGCATGATTCTTCCTTTGGCAAACGCACTGTCGTTTGCACGCGTGCTCTTAATACTTGCAACGACTTTTGCGGTCCGAGAGATTTTCTACAAAATCAGAGGCAACGGCTATGCCCTGGTGGTCTCTGACATCATCGTCTTTGCACTTTGCAGTTGGATGCTTGTGGCGCTGTATTACAACACCGGCGCCAAAGCTCTCGGCGGTATCGGCGCCGTCTCTGCGATCGAGTTCGTGTTTGCCTACCTGATTGGCAGAACGGTTTTCGGTACAATAGAAACCTATTATTTGTTTGTGTCCGCGTTGAGGGTTGTCGTATCGGCGCTTTGTCTATGGGCAATGACCGATATTATTTCAGGCGTCAACATTGTCTTCAAGATTGGCCAAGTCCTCACGGGCGGAACCTCAGCAATCGAGTTCACATCTTACAGGTTCGGGCTGATCCGTGCGCAAGGAGCGATCGAACATCCGATCTTGATGGGTACATTCTTCGCAATGTGCTTCGTGATTTTTCTACATTCGACTTTGAGCCATATTCAAAAACTCATTTGGTGCTTTGTTTCGTTGTTCGGTATGGGCCTGGCGCTCTCGTCTGCGCCGTTTCTCTCATGTGCCCTGTCCATCCTGCTTTATCTATACTACCGCGCCTTCGATCAAAAACCCTGGCGGTTCACGCTCTTAATGCTGGTATCGCTCTACAGCCTGTTTCTGATCTATTTCTTGGCTGACGATCCTGTTCGCGTGATGATCGATCATCTCACACTGGACCCGCAAACGGGACTTTACCGGCTTCAAATCTGGCGGTGGGGTCTGGTGAATGTACGCTCTGCCCCCTTCTTCGGTATCGGTCTCGCCGATTGGATCAGAGGTGACGAAATGTCGGCGACGATTGATTCCCTCTGGTTGGTTCAGACGGTTCGGTATGGCATTCCGGGATCCGTCCTACTTGCTTTAGCATTGCTGTCCACGGGCATCACGGTTGCCGTCGGCCGACTGCGGCCCCTCGGGGCCGAAGTCGAAGACGCGCGACGCGGTTTGGCGATCTGCATCTTTTTGTATGCGTTCGCTGCATTTACTGTCCATATCTGGGGATACAACTGGATTTTTCTAGCGTCTTTGTTGGGCATACGAGCGGGCCTGACCGAGTCCCAGTGCCGAATGAGATCTCATACGTCGGCATAGGTCAGACATACGATCAAAGATCCCCCGTTCCTCGGTTGTGTAAACGCACTCATGTCAACCTCCTACGCCATCATCATCGTGCTCCTGAGCGTCCTGGCTCTTTGCGCTGCGATCTCTGTAGCGAAACTGTTCGTGCTGATTGGTTTTGAATTGCCCAAGCGACCGCGCGGAGCCAGCAGTCTTGATGGACTTCGAGGATTCCTGGCTCTTGCGGTGGTTTTCCATCATTTTGTGATTTGGCTCAATAGTTATCACCTGAACATCGGCTGGCGCCCACCGGCCATCCATTTCTTCAATCAGCTTGGCTCAACGGGAGTCGCGATTTTCTTCATGATTACTGGATATCTCTTCTATCCTGTTATCCTGAAAGGTTTTTTTGAGACCGCTTGGCTACCCCTGTATCTCAAGCGCTTTTTTCGCATCATTCCACTGGTTGCTTTGTCTCTGATCGTTGTGTGCCTCGTTATTGGATATGAACGAAGCACGACTTTGAGTCGAAATGACCTTGTTCCCCTGTCTCATTGGTTGGCCGCCTGGTCGCAGCCGCCCCTGATGGGTTACCAGGACAGCGGGCGCGTCAATGCCTATGTTTTCTGGTCGCTGAAGTATGAATGGATCTTCTACTTTTCGATTTTACCAGTCTGTGCGTTGATGATGAGTTTCTGGTCTGTCCGGTATCCGACGTGGATCTTGCCGGGAGCACTCCTCCTCGTTTCGCTTTCCCTGAGCGCATTCAGCTTCTCCGGCATCGCGTTCCGGTTCTTCCCGCTCTTCTTCATCGGCATGATCGCGCACGAATGTTCGATCCGCCCCTCGATTGCCGACAAACTCGCATCATCCAGGGTTGCCTTTGGATCGTTGCTCCTGCTGTTGACCGGTATGTTTCTGTTCCCCTACGCAGAAGGAACCGCCCTGATCTTTACAGGGCAGTTCTTTATCATTGTCGCGTGCGGAAATAACTTATTCGGTTCACTCAGTACTTCTTCGTCCCGCCTGTTAGGCGAAATATCCTTTGGAATCTATCTTTTCCACGGTATCGTATTTTATGTTTTCATGAAAAATAAGGACTTGAGCTTCAATTACTTAGATCTGGACCCCGTCTTTTCGCTGATCCCCCTTATCGTTCTGGTCGTTGTGATTGGCATCTTGGCAAATATGTTCGTGGAAAAGGTGTTTATTCAATGGGGCCGCGCCGTGTCCGATCTGCGGCCCCTTAAGATATCGCTCGGTTTCCGCGATAAAAACGGTCAGATTTGAGTCACGCCAAGTCTCGAAATCTCACTCCGAGAGCGCTTTTACTTTGGGCCGAATCGGGTTGGAGGGGTTCACAGGGCGGCTGTCCGGACCTCGACCCGTTGCAGAGTGAGCACAACCGAGTCCGCTCTCGTCGTCTGCCCCCACTCCATCGTCGGCTCCTCCGGTCCAATCCGATCTCCTCATCAGCCCGGTCCAGAGCCGGCCGGTCACAACGAAGGGGGAGGGGATCGGCGCCACTTCGGGAGACGCTCTTCGGGCTTTGGCCCTCGACCTGCAGGGTCCGCTTGCCCCTCGCCTGGTCACGCGAGACGTGCGAGAAGAACGACGACGCCTTGGACGGTGCGCGCACCCATGTGCGGGGTGACCTGCTTCCACAGCGCCACGGTCGAGTGCTGTCGGCCGCCGCGGTCTGGATCGCGTCGCGGGCCACGCCCTTGCGGCGGCTGGCCTCCGCGGCCCCGGCCGGATCGAGGCGGGAACAGACCCGGTCGGGGAGGGCAATGCCAAGGCGGTCTTCGGCGCCAGATCGTCCGCCTCGGCACGCTGCCGGCCCGCGGCGACCGCCTGCGCGTCGGCAGGCTCGGGCGAGCGGCCCACGAGGTCGCCGGTCTGGCGCTGCTGCAGAAGGTCAGCAGCCCGGGGCGTTCATCGCAGGAGCCGCCGAACGGGGAGGGCGCCTGGCCGAGATTCACCCGCCGAGAGGATCGTCCGCTCGATGACGCGGAACGGGCCTGTGAGGATACCCCTGGCAGCCGGGTTGTAGGTCGTCGCCCGGATCAGCGCCCTGCCCCGGCCGAAACCCTTGCAGTCCAGGCCGGCGAGCTTCAGGGCAGCCGGCCGGACCGAAGCCGTCCTCGGAGCTGGTGTCGAGGTCGCACTTCGGCAGCGTCCGGACGTCCTCAGCCGGCTGTGCCGGCTTCGTCTCAGCTCTGAGGGCGTCCCAGACCGTCTTGGCCCGCCGACGGGTCGGATCGTCCCGGCGATGGCACGGGAATGGGGTAGGGGCGCTCCATCAGCGTTCCGCAGCGCCTCGTTTCGGCGGCGACAGGCCCGCCGCGAACCTCGCTCGCCCGCCCCACACCCCCCGATTCAGGCCGGGAAACACCGTTCGCATAAGATATATTATGGAACCAAAAGCCGTCGAACCGGGGCAGGGGCCTCCCGCGACGAAGGGTTCACCCATTCCCGACACCGCGTATTCATGCAATCTCCACACGGGCGATTCACGTCGTTGCCAGTTCTTGGGCGCGCAGCGACCGCCAGGGGTGCTAAACCGCTGGCGGATGTCACAATTCCTCCTCATAATACATGATACCGGGCACCAGCCGAGCGGATGCCCGTCCGAATCGATCCTCTCCGAAGCGAATGCGATGCCGATCCTTGCACGCCCCTCCGCTGCCCTGAGCCTGGTCCTGCTGGCCGTCGGATCCGTTTCGCTCGCCACCGGCGCGCCGGCGCGCGCGCAGGCCGAGCCGCAGCGCACCGCCCTGGTGCAGCCGCCCCAGGCCGCGGCGATGGAGACGGCCCGACCGATCGTCCGGACGGCGATCCCGCGCCGGGCGCTGGCCCGCCTGCCCCGTCTCGCCGGCCTGATCGCCCAGGGCCAGGCCGTCCGCATCGTGGCCTTCGGCTCGTCCTCGACCGAGGGCTCCGGCGCCTCCTCGCCGGCCACCACCTACCCGGCCCAGCTCCAGCGCGACCTCACGGCGCGGCTCGGGGCGATGGGCGCGGAGCATTCCGCCGTCACGGTGCTGAACCGGGGCAAGGGCGGCGACGATTCCGAGGCCATGGCCCGGCGGCTGGAGCGCGACGTGCTCGCCGACAAGCCGGACCTCGTGATCTGGCAGACCGGCAGCAACGACCCGATGAGCGGTGTCAGCGTCGCGCGCTTCGCCGAACTCACCCGCGCCGGCATCCTCGCCATGCGGGCCACCGGTGCCGACGTGGTCCTGATGGACCAGCAATGGTGCAAGAAGCTCTCGACCACCGCCGGGGCCGAGGCCTACGGCGCCGCCCTGCACGCCATCGCCACCGAGCTCAACGTGCCGGTGATCCGCCGCAACGCGATGATGCGCGCCTGGGCCGCCCAGGGGCTCCTGTCCCCGACCCAGATGATCGGTCCCGACGGCCTGCACATGACCGATGCGGGCTACGACCGCCTGGCCCGCGCCGCCACGGCGCAGCTCCTGGCCAATGCGGGCCTGCCGCAGGACGCCGGCACCCAGAACTGAGCCGAGGAGGGGATCGGGGGAGGCGGCGGACCGCCCTCCTCCCGGGAGTCCGTCCGGTTCATCCTGGCCGAGACGGACTGGCGATTCCTCGTCTCGCCGTTCGTCTTCTCGGGAGAACCGGTTTCCCCCGATCCCGGACGAACGCTAGAGATCCAGCGTGACGCTCAGCCCGTCATGGGCCGGCACGACGTTCGGCGGCAGCTTGGCGCTCAGCGTGGCGTAGTCGAGATCCGTGTGCAGGTTGGTCAGGATGGCCCGGCGCGGCCGCACCGTCTCGATCAGCGCCAGGGCATCCGAGACCGAGTAATGCGTCGGGTGCGGGGTGTCCCGCAGGGCATCGATGATCAGCAGGTCAAGGCCGTGCAGCCGCGCCTGCGACGCCGCCGGCATCAGGCTGACGTCGGGCGCGTAGGCCGCCGGGCCGAAGCGGAAGCCGAGGGCCGCCTCGTTGCCGTGCTCCAGGCCGAAGGGCAGGGCCGTGATCGCCCCGCCCGGCCCCTCCACCACCGTCGATTCCCCGTCCGCCAGGTCGTGCATGTCGAGGATCGGCGGATACTCGCTGCCGGGGGGCGTCTCGAAGCAGTAGCCGAACCGCGCCTCCAGCAGGCGGCGCGTGCGGGCGTCGGCGAAGACCGGGATGCGCCGGCGCATGTGGATGACCAGGGGCCGCACGTCGTCGATGCCGTGGGTGTGGTCGGCATGGGCATGGGTGAACAGCACCGCGTCGAGGCGCTGGACCGCCGCGCCGAGCAGCTGCTCGCGCAGGTCCGGCGAGGTGTCGACGAGGAGGGTGGTGGCTCCTGCCGGGCCGCCGTCCTGCCGCTCCACCAGGAGCGAGCAGCGCCGGCGCCGGTTCCGCGCCTCCTGCGGGTCGCAGGCGCCCCAGCCGTAGCCCACGCGGGGCACGCCCCCGGACGAGCCGCAGCCGAGGATCGTCAATCGCAATGCGCCCATCGGCACCTCCGCCCCCGTTGGTATCGGAGGGGGCGGGGGCCTGTCACGCCCGATCCGAGCCCCCTGCCCGGCTCAGGCCGCGGCCTTGTGGAACAGGCGGTGGAAATTGGCCGTCGTCAGCGCGGCGAAGTCCGAAAACTCCATCTCGAGGGTCTGGGCGAGGGCGCGGGCGGTGTCCGCCGTGTAGGCCGGCTCGTTGGTGCGGCCGCGATGGGGCTCGGGCGCCAGGAACGGGGCGTCGGTCTCCACCAGGAGGCGGTCGCGCGGGACCGACCGGGCGATCGCCCGCAGGTCGTGGGAGCGCCGGAAGGTGACGATGCCGGAGAAGGACACGCAGAAGCCGAGTTCGACGCCGACCTCGGCCAGGCGCGCCCCCGACGAGAAGCAGTGCAGAACGGCCGTGAAGGCGCCGCGCCCCATCTCGTCGACGAGGATCGCCTCCATCTCCGCATCGGCGTCGCGGGAATGGATCACCAGCGGCAGGCCGGTCTCGCGGGCGGCCGCGATGTGGCGGCGGAAGACCCGCTCCTGCACCGCCTCGGGGGCGGCGTTGTCGTAGTGGAAGTCGAGGCCCGCCTCGCCGATGCCGATGCAGCGGGGATGGTGCGTGCGCGCCACGATGGCCTCGGTCGGCACGTCGGGCTCATCGCCCGCCCCGTCCGGGTGGGTGCCGATGGTGTGCCAGATCTCGGGGTTGGCCTCCGACAGGGCTTCGTAGGTCCGGGCCTTGGCGATCCGCGTGGAGATCGTGACCATCCGGGTCACCCCGGCCGCGCGGGCGCGGGCGAGGACGTTGGGCAGATCCTCCGAAAAATTCGGAAAATCGAGGTGGCAGTGGCTGTCGACCAGCATGAGGCGAGGCTCGGAAAACGGTGGGGTGGGCAAGATGCCGTCGGACGAGACGCCGTCGGACGAGACGCCGTCGTTCACGCCGAAGACGCCTCCGGCTCCACGAAGCGCGGGAACAGGCCGACGGGGGCGGGGAGCGGCGTCCCCGGCACGAGGCGACCGCCCTCCCCCACATCGGCCAGCTGGCGCCGGTCCGCCGGCACGGCCAGGAGGTCGAGGAGCCGGGCGCCGGAGCCCGGCATGAAGGGCTGCACCAGGATGCCGATGGCCCGCAGGGTCTCGGCCACGACGGAGAGCGCCGCCGCCATCCGGGCCGGATCGGATTTGCGCAGGACCCAGGGCTTCTGCGCGTCGAAGTAGCGGTCGGCGGCGGTGATCACGGCCCAGATCTCGGCCAGCGCCGTGTGGAGGGCGAGCCGGTCCATGGCCGCCCGCACGGTGGCGGGCAAGGCGTCGGCCAGGGCCAGCAGGGCGCGGTCGTCCTCCGTGAGGACGCCGGGCTCGGGAACCGTGCCGCCGAGGTTCTTGGCGATCATCGAGAGGGAGCGCTGGGCGAGGTTGCCCAGCCCGTTGGAGAGGTCCGCCGTGTAGCGGGTGATGATCGCCTCGTGGCTGTAATTGCCGTCGCCGCCGAAGGGCACCTCGCGCAGCACGAAGTGGCGCACCGCGTCGACCCCGTAGGTCGCGATCAGGTCCATCGGGTCGACGACGTTGCCCAGCGACTTCGACATCTTCTCGCCCTTGGAGAGCAGGAAGCCGTGGCCGAAGACGCGCTTGGGCAGCGGCAGCCCCGCCGACATCAGGAAGGCCGGCCAGTACACCGCGTGGAAGCGGACGATGTCCTTGCCGATGACGTGCAGGTCCATCGGCCAGAACTTCGTCCGCGCGTCGGCCTGGTCGGGAAAGCCCGTGACGGTGAGGTAGTTCGTCAGGGCGTCGACCCAGACGTACATGACGTGGTCGGGGTGCCCGGGCACCGGCACGCCCCAGTCGAAATTCGTGCGGCTGACCGAGAAGTCCTTGAGGCCGGAGCGCACGAAGCTCGCCACCTCGTTGCGCCGGGTCTCGGGGCCGATGAAGTCGGGCTCGGCCTCGTAGAGGGCGAGGAGCCGATCCTGGTAGGCCGAGAGCCGGAACAGGAAGTTCTCCTCCTCCATCCAGGTCACCGGCGTGCCGGTGGCCTTGGCCACGGGGACGCCGTCGGGTCCGGTCTCGAGTTCGTCCTCGGCGTAGTAGGCCTCGTCGCGCACCGAGTACCAGCCGGCATATTTCGACAGGTAGAGGTCGCCGTTGGCCTCCATCCGGCGCCACAACTCCTGGGCGGCCGCGTAATGGTCGGGCTCGGTGGTGCGGATGAAGCGGTCGTGGCTGCAATCCAGGGCCTCGGCCATGGCACGGAAGCGCGCGGACATGGCGTCGACGAGGTCCCGCGGGGTGATCCCGGCCTTGGCCGCCGTCTGCTGGATCTTGACGCCGTGCTCGTCGGTGCCGGTGGAGAACAGCACCTCGTAGCCGTCGAGGCGCTTGAAGCGGGCGATCGCGTCCGTGGCGATCACCTCGTAGGCATGGCCGATATGCGGCGCGCCGTTGGGATAGGAGATCGCGGTGGAGAGACCGAAGGTCTTCGCGGTTGCCGGGTCGGTGGCGGTCACGTCGAGGGGTTCCCCGGATACAGGGTTCACAGGATCAGGCCCCGGAATCGGGTCCCGGGATCACAGGACGGCGGGAGACGACCAGGCCCCGTCAGGCGGCGTCGCGGAGCGCGCCCGCCAGGTCGCCGAACAGGGACAGGACCAGCGGCCGGCGGTCGAGATTGTAGGTCGCGGCCTCCCGCGCGGCGCGGGCGATCTTGTCACACACCTCGACCAGGGCCGCAAGGCGGGCGGGCGGCGCGTGCCGGCGCCGGTCGAGCTCGGCCGAGACGAAGCGGAACACCGTGTCGAGGCTGGCCGCGAAGAGGTCGTCGGAGTCCCGCCCGCTGAGCTTCTCGGCCAGGGCCAGAATGCGGCGCCAGTCCGGGTGGTCGAGGCGGGCCAGCAGGGTCTCGACCTCCGCGACGAGGCTGGCCCGGGCGGGATCGAGCAGGGCGACGGCCTCGGCGACCGAGCCCTCCGAGAGCTGCGCTGCCCGGGCGAGCGCCTCGCGGCCAGGCTGCACGAAGGGCGGCGCGAAGCCGCCGATCACCCGCGCCACCTCGGCCTCCGCGAGGGGGCGCAGGGTCAGGGCCCGGCAGCGCGAGCGGATGGTCGGCAGGAGCCGGCCCGGCGCGTGGCTGACGATGAGGAACAGGCAGCGGGGCGGGGGCTCCTCCACCATCTTCAGGAGCGCATTGGCGCTGTTGGCGTTGAGGTCCTCGGCGCTGTCGACGATGCAGATGCGGTAGCCCGCATTGCCCGCGGTGGAGCCGAACAGCGCGAGGGCGCCGCGGGCCGCATCCACCGAGATCCGGGTCGCCAGGGTCTTGGCCTGGGGGGCCCGGGTCCGGCGCAGGGCCACGAGGTTGGGATGCGACAGGGCCGCGACCTGGCGCGCCGCCGGATGGTCCGGGTCGACGGCGAGACTCGCGGGCGCCCCCTGCGCCGCCGGATGGGCGATGAGCCAGCGGGCGACCCGGTAGGCCAGCGTCGCCTTGCCGATGCCGCGCGGGCCGCCGATGAGCCAGGCATGGTGCAGGCGCCCCGAGGCGATCGCCGCGACGAAGGCGGCCTCCGCCTCGGCATGGCCGACGAGATCGCTCTGCTCGCGCGGGCGCGGGACTTCCGTCAGGTCTCCGGGCTCGACGTCCTCGGGGGCGCGCTCAGGCCGCATCGCCGTGCTCCGTCCCGGGGCGGTCGTCGCTCCGGCCATGGCCGGCCCGCGCGGGCAGCAGCCCGGGCAGGCGCTCGGCCACCACGGCGCGGATCGCGGCCTCGACGGCGTCGGCGGGCAGGGCGGCGTTGACGACGGCGCAGCGTCCGGGCTCCGCCGCCGCGATGGCGCGGAAGGCCGTGCGCAGGCGGGCATGGAAGGCCAGGGCCTCGGCCTCGAAGCGGTCGACCGCGCCCTCGGCACCCGCGGCGCGGCGCGCTTGCGCGCGGGCGAGCCCGAGCTCCGGCTCGCAGTCGAGGATCAGGGTCAGGTCGGGCCGGGTCGGGCCGACGACGACGCCCTCGAGGGCGACCAGCACATCCGGGTCCAGGCCGCCGGCCGCGCCCTGGTAGGCCCGGGTCGAATCGGCGAAGCGGTCGCAGAGCACGATCTCGCCTCGCCCCAACGCGGGGCGGATCAGGGTGTCGAGGTGGTCGATCCGGGCGGCGGAGAACAGCAGGGCCTCGGCGAAGGGGCCGTAGGGCTTGGCCAGGCCCGCGAGCAGCGCCTCGCGGATCCGCTCGGCCTTGGGCGAACCGCCGGGCTCGCGCGTCGTCAGCACGGGGCGGCCGGATTCGGCACGCAGATGCGCGGCGAGGCGGCGGATCTGCGTGGACTTGCCGGCCCCCTCCCCGCCCTCGAAGGTGATGAAGGTCCCTCCCCCCGTCCCGGGCGCCGTCACGATTTCGCGCCGGCCTTCTCGAACGCCTTGCGGAACAGGCCGGTGCCGACCTCCCAGGCCGCGTCGAGGGCCCGCTGCGGGAGCGTGCCGGCCTCCACCGTGTCGCCGGCATAGAGCGGCTGGTCGAGGGCCTGGGTGTCGCCGCGGGTGATGCGCAGGCGGCCGATCTCGCGCCCCTGCTCGACCGGGGCGACCAGGGGGCCCTGATAGACCACCCGGGCGGTGATCTTGTCGCCGGAGCCCCGCGGCAGCAGCACCCGCACGGCCTTCTTGGCGACGAGGGGCACGCTGCCCGCCGCGCCGCCGTAGACGGAGGCCTCCGCCACGGTCTCACCGGCGGTGAAGACCTGGCGCGGCTCGAAGGCGCGGAAGCCCCACTCCATCAGCTTGCGCGATTCCGCCGCCCGGTCTCGGGCGGTCTTCAGCCCGCTCACCACCATGATCAGGCGCTGCCCGTTCTGCACCGCCGAGCCGGTGAGGCCGTAGCCGGATTCCTCGAGGTAGCCGGTCTTAAGCCCGTCGGCGCCGAGATCGAGCGTCAGCAGCGGGTTGCGGTTCTGCTGCTTGATCTTGTTCCAGGTGAACTCGCGCTCGGCGAAGATCTTGTACAGGTCCGGGTAGGTCTCGATCAGGTGCAGGGCGAGCTTGGCGAGATCGCGGGCGGTCACCTTCTGGTCGGGGGCCGAGTAGCCGGTCGCGTTGCGGAAGGTCGAGCGCGTCAGGCCGATCTCCCGCGCCCGCGCCGTCATCATCCGCCCGAAATTCTCCTCCGAGCCGGCGATGCCCTCGCCGATGGCGATGGCCGCGTCGTTGCCCGACTGCACGATGAGGCCGCGCAGCAGGTCGGACAGCTTGATGCGGCTGTTGAGCTGCGCGAACATCGAGGAGCCGCCGCCCCCCGCTCCGCCCCGGCGCCAGGCGTCCTCGGTGATCTGGAACTCCGAGTCCATGGTCAGCCGGCCCTGCCGGATCTCGTTGAACACGATCTCGGTGGTCATCAGCTTGGCCATGCTGGCCGGGGAGAAGAGCTCGTCGGCCCCCTTCTCGAACAGCACCGAGCCGGAATCGGCATCGATCAGGATCGCGTGGGGCGCCGCCGTCTGGAAGCTCTGGGCCAGGGCGGAGCCCGCCGCGAACAGGCTCAGCGCCGCGGCCAGGACCAGCCCCGGCACCGCCGCGCGGCCCGCTCCGTTCCGACCCGCGAGGAGCTCTCTCACACTCATACCCTGTCTCACGCCCTGCCTCACGCCGCCCCGTGCATCGCCCCCACGATCAAGCGTGACGTTACAGGTATTTGGCGCCGAGATCGAACCCAAATCACGTGTGGGTCCCCTCGCGCGTCGATGGGTCCCGACGGCCGCGGACGCGCCGCATGCCGCCTCGGCGGGCGTCTCAGCGGGCCTCGGCGAACTGGGCGCGGGTCCGGGCCGGCGCCTTGGCGGCGAGAGCCGTTCGCGCCGCGGGGGTCGCCTTGGCCGGGGGCGTCACCTGGGCCAGACCGGCGGCCTTGCCGGCCGGCTTGCCGACCGGACCGGCCTTGGCGACCGCGACGGGCTTGGCGACCGCGACGGCTTTGGCGACCGCGACGGCCTTGGGCGCCGCCTTGACCTCCGAACCGGTCCTGGCCTCCGAACCGGTCCTGGCGACCGCCATCCGGGCGACACCGGGCTGGTGGCCCGATCTCGGTCCGGCGGCCGACAGCCCGGCGGGAGCCGTCCGGGATGCGGGCGCCGGGGTCGCGGCGGCGAAGCGGGCGGTGGCGGCGCGGGGATCGCTCCTGGCCGGCGCCCCGCCGGCCTGGGCGACCGTCGCGAGCCCCTGCCCCAGCCCCTGGCCCTGGCCCTTACCGGCCGGCGACGCGGCGGCGAGGCGGCTCGCGGTCGCGTGCGGCTCGGGCCGCGCCCCGGCGAGCCGCAGGGGCGGCGGGGTCAGGCTGAGGGGCGCGGGCCGGGCGGCGGCCAGGGTCTGGTGCGGCTCGGACGGGCTGTGCCGCACGGGCCGGAACCCCTCGGCCCGCAGAGCCGTCGGCTGCAGCGCGGCCGGGACCGCGACGGTGGCGGCGCTCGCCACCAGGATGGGGGCGGGCTTGGCCGGAGGGGGCGCCGGCGCCGCCTCGGTCGCGGCGACCGGGGCGGCCTCGGCCGCGGGCTGGTCGTCGGCCTCCTTGAAGGCCAGGGCGGGGCGGCTCGCCCGGGCGAGGCGCTCGGCGGAGACCTGCGCCGTGTCCGGGCCGAGATCGGCCAGCATGACCGGCGAGGGGCCGTTGACGGCGGCGGGCCGGCCGTCGGTGCGCAGGGTGGCGAGGAGCTTGCGGTCGTCGCTGCCGGCGGTGGAGGCCTTGCCGGCATACTCGACGCGGACCCGTGCGGTGCCGCTGCGGCGGAATTCGAGCGCCTCGGCCACCTCCTCGGAGACGTCCATCAGGCGGTTGGCGTGATAGGGGCCGCGATCGTTCACCCGGACGATCATCGAGTGGCCGTTGGCGAGGTTGGTGACGCGGGCGTAGCTCGGCAGCGGCAGGGTCGGGTGCGCCGCGGCGATGGAGTGGCGGTCGAACACCTCGCCGTTGGCGGTCATGCGCCCGTGGAAGGCCGAGCCGTACCAGGAGGCCAGGCCCTCGCGCACATAGCCCTTGGCGTCCTCGCGCGGGACGTAGGTGCGCCCGGCCACCACGTAGGGCTTGCCCGAGAAGCGCCGGCCGCCTCCCTTCGGGATCACGTCGCCCTCGTTGTAGAGGCGCGGGCTGGCCTTGACGCCGTATTTCGGATCGAGGCTGGAGCCGGTTCCGGAGGCGCCCGCGAGCTTCTGCGGGGACTGCGCGCAGTTGGCCGTGGTGAGGGCCACGGCCGAGACCGCCAGCAGCCGCCAGAGCGGCAGCGGGGCCGGCCCCGGATGTCCCGGCTTCGTCGTACGCGCCATCGCGATGATCCGCCCCAGCCCCCGCCCCGATCCACAAAACATATTCGAGAGGGACCGCCGGCGGGCGAGAGCAGGACCGGACGAGCCCCCCGGGACCGGCGTCCTGCGCCCCTCCCGAGACGGATAAGATTGTCCGAATGCCGTAAAGGAAGGCTGAACGCAGGCCTGTCCCGGCGGGGGGACCGGGCCGGGGCCGGGGCCGCGAGCCCGGACGGAGGCTCAGCCTGAGGATCGTCCGCCAAGCCTTTGCGGGATCGGTGAAAAATCGTGGTCCGATCGATCGCGGCCGCGGGCCGTCACGCACCGCACGAGGCTGATCCGAAACATTGGAAAGCCCCGGCAAACTCTTGCTGGGGCTCTTCTTTCGTACTCAGCGCCCGTCCGGCTCGTTGAGCTGGTCGATGGAGCGGGCGCCGCGCTGCTTGAACAGCAGATCCAGGGCCTCGAGCATCAGGCCGTGCATCTTGGCCCGCTCCGCATGGGCGATGTCGCGCAGCTGATCGTAGACTGGCGGTTCCAGGTAGACCGACATCTGACGGGCGCGCTGCTTCAGGGTGGCGGTGGGGCGCCGCAGCGGGGGCGCGCCGGTGTCGAGCTGGACGATTTCGGCGGTCTGCTGGGGGCCCTGGTGGGACTTGCCCGGCGGGGTCGAGGCGGCAACGATGGAGGCGAGACTCAGCTTAGGCGGCTTTGGCATGCTTGCTCACCTGCATGCGCTTCTCGATCCAGCTCCAGAGCTTGCGCACCTCGGAGGCGGCCTGGCCCTTCGGATTGAACTCGGTGACGCCCTGGCCGACGCCGATGGCGTCCTGGTGATCGGTGCGGGCGACGATGTTCACGTCCGGCAGGATGCCGAGCACGGCGAGGCCGTCGGCGGCATCGCGGATGCGGTAGGAGCGGGGCGGGGTCTGGTTCAGCACGAAGGCGAACTTCTTCTCCAGCCGGTAGATCGCCGCGAGCGTCGGCTTGAAGGCGCGCAGGTCCGCCGGGGTCGGGCGGCACGGGATGACGCAGAGATCGGCCGCGCGGATCGCCGAGAGGGTGCCGGCAGAATCGACGCCGGGGGTGTCGATGAAGACGTAGTCGTAGGCGGAGTCGCGCAGCTGGGCCATCACGCCCTCGATCTGCGTCGCGTCGATCTGCGCCACTTCCGGGCCCTCGGCGGTGCGATGGTCGAGCCAGTCGCTGATCGTGGCCTGGCGGTCCATCTCGAGGATGCAGACCGAGAGGCCGCGCTCCTGGGCGGCGACCGCCAGGGAGATGCAGAGCGTGCTCTTGCCGCTGCCCCCCTTCTGGGTGACGAACGTGATGGCTTTCATCCTGGCATCCCTTCGCGAGCGTCGACGAGTTCGGGTGACGGTTGGGGGCGGACGGATCCGGCAGTCTGGATCGCCGGTGGACGGGGCGGTGGCCTTCCGTCCTGTGACCCAAGGATGCTGCGATCCCGGATGTCGCCGATCATGGTTAACCAACGGTTAAGCCCGGCGCGGCGGCGGAGATGTGGACAGGCAATTTCAGGTTGCCGGTCTCGCGTGGAATTCGGCCTGGGACCCTTTTCGCAGCGAATCTTCCGCTCTAGGGTGCTGCACGCCCAGCGCTCTGTGCGGCCGATCAGGCAACCTCAGGTCGTCTGCGCGGATCCGCTCCTGCCGGTGAGGAGACCCATGATGCGATCCCCGCCGCCGGAGTCGGAGGCCGACATTCCCGGGGGCCTGCGGGCGGCCCTCGCCGCCTCGGGCGTGGTCGGCGCCTGGGTGCACGACATCTGGGCGGACCGCCTCGTCGTCTCGGCCCCGGTGGCCCGGGCCGTCGGGTGGCCGCCGGAGGCGGGCGCGCGGGGCGTGCCGCTGGCGCGCTTCCTCGCCCGCATCCACGACGCGGACCGGGCGCGGGTCGACAACGCCCTCCACGCGGCGATCGCCCGGGGCGGCGCCTTCGCGGTGGCCTTCCGCACCCGCGGCCCGCGCCGGCTGGACCTGCGCCGGCTGGACCTGCGCGGACGCATCGAGCCCGACGCCGCGGGGACCCCGGCGCGGGCGCGCGGCATCGTCCTCGACCTGGCCGAGGACCGCGCGGACGGCCCCCGGGACCAGCATGCGGTGAACCGGATGGCCGAACACGCCATCGCCCTGCGCGGCCTCGCCGACGATCTCGCCCGGCCCGGCCTGTCGCGGCTCCTCGATCGCCTGATGGTGGAGATCGGCCTCGAGCTCGCCCGCCACCTCCGGGACAGTCCGGACGGCCAGCGGCACTGACACGAAGAGCCCGGATGAGACGAAGGGCCCGGATCAGCGGGGCAGGGCCGTGGCCTCCCGCGTCGGGTGGCCCCGGTGGCTCGCGAGCTCCCGCAGGATCGGCCCGGCTCCGGGCCGTGCCAGGGCCTCGGCGTAGGCCGCGATCAGGCCGGCGCAGTCCCGGGCTATGCGCGTCGTGCGCGCGGGCTCGGCAGCGGGCGCGGCCATCGCCGCGCCCGCCCCCTGCCCGGCCGCCCGGGCGAGCACGGTCGCGGCCGCATCGTCGTCCAGGATGTCCTGCGCCGCCAGGAGGTTGCCCGCTCCGCCGATGCTGAGGCAGACCTGCGGGTCGGCCCGGCGCATCGCCCGCAGGAGAACGCGGCCGGTGGCGACCCAGGTGGCGTCGTCGGCGCCGCGCAGGATACGGGCGATGGCGCGCGCGGCCCCCGCCCGCAGGCGGTCCAGGGCCGCGCCCTCGGGCAGGCCGGCCCGGTAGCCGTCGAGATAGGCGGCCGCCAGCGCGTCGAGGACGTCGCCCCGCCCCGCGAGGGCGCCCCGCCCCGCGAGGGCGCCGAGGAGCGGCAGCGCGCCCAGGATCGCCGCCCGGGCGCCGGCGGAACTCGGATCGTCGTCGAGGGTGGAATCGGGGAAGCGGTCGGTGTCGACCAGCGCGGTGGCGACCCGCGCCCGGATCAGGCGGGCGGGCTCGGGGATCCACAGGCTGTCGGAGGCCACGGCGAGGGCCTCGGCGGCGAAGGCCGGGTCGACGCCGGCGGCCAGGTAGGCCGCCCGCTCGGCCGAGGCGTCGGCCTGCACCACCTGGCCGAACAGGCCGGGATCGTAGGGGGCATGGAAGCCGAGGCGGCCGTCCGTCACGAGGTAGCGCTCGGCCCCGC
This sequence comes from Methylobacterium sp. Leaf88, assembly GCF_001422795.1. Taxonomy (NCBI): domain Bacteria; kingdom Pseudomonadati; phylum Pseudomonadota; class Alphaproteobacteria; order Hyphomicrobiales; family Methylobacteriaceae; genus Methylobacterium; species Methylobacterium sp. Leaf88. The sequence continues at coordinate 20,008 of NZ_LMMK01000022.1, forward strand.
GCACGAAGGCCAGGGTGCAGGCGGAGACGCAATAGTCCGGCACGTAGGTGGCAAGGCCCCGGGCGGCGATGAGGTCGCCGATCGCCGTCGCCTCCTCCACGAGGCCGCCCTCGCTGGTGAGATGGATGCGCGTCACCTCCGGATGGATCGCCAGCAGGGCTGCGAGGCGCGCGGCCGTCCCCGCCCCGATCGCCCCGGCGAACCGGATGTCGCGCCCCTCCGGCCCGAGGGCGATGCGCGCCGGGGGCCCGGGCTCCTGCGTGTGGAAGCGGTCCTCCAGGTGCAGGGACAGGGCGGTGTAGGCCGCGCCGAGGGCGGGAAGCGCCCCGGCGGCCGCCAGGACGGCGCAGGCGACCCCGGCGACCAGCACCGCACAGAGCGTCCGCGCGCGCCCCTGCCCTCCGAACCCGTCCGCCCGAACCTCGTGCGCCGCCATCCGCAAGCCCTCCCGATCCTGGCCCGCGACAGTCGTCGCGGCCGGATCGGACGATTATTGGCCCGGCGAAGTCTCGTGCAAACACCCGGCCAAGTCTCGGACAGTCACGGGTCGCGCCAGCTTTGGAGGAAAGGGATTTTTGTTGATGTGTCCCTGCGGCGACGCGGGAGAATCCCCTGTCGGTCGGGCAGGAGGCCGGAGGATCCTTCCGGCGGATGGGCGACCATGTCGCAGGCGGTCTCAGTCCGCGCTGGCCGGCTCGGGCGGGCGCAGGAGATAGGTGTCCATGATCCAGCCGTGCCGGGCGCGGGCGGCCGCGCGGACGGCGCCGATCTCGTCGGCCACGTCGCCGAGGCGGCCCGAGACCAGGATCTCGTCGGCGGTCCCGAGGAAGGCGCCCCAGTAGATGGTCAGGTCCGGGTCGAGATGGTCGAAGCGGGGCCGGCCGTCGAGCATCACCACGGTGGCGTCGCTGCCCGCGGGCAGGCCGCCGGCGATCTGCCGGCCGGTGGTGATGGTGATCGGCCCGCCGATGCGGTTGAGGGGGATGCGGTGGCCGGCCGCGAGCGCCTGGACACTGGTGATGCCCGGGATCACCCGGACCACGAGGTCCAGGGTTCGGCGCGCCCGGATGCGGTCGAGGATGCGGAGCGTGCTGTCGTAGAGGGAGGGATCGCCCCAGACCAGGATGGCGCCGCAGCCCTCCGGGCCGAGTTCCGTCGCGATCATCGCCTCGTAGAGCGCCGCGCGCGCGGCGTGCCAGGCCTCGACGGTGGCTCCGTAATCGGACGGATTGCGGTCGCGCTCGGGATCCTGGGCCTCGACGAAGCGGTAGGGCCTGTCCGTGAGATACCGGCTGCAGATCTCCCGGCGCAGGTCGACGAGGTCGGCCTTCGCGCGGCCCTTGTCGAGGGCGAAGACCACGTCGGCGGTGTTGAGGGCGCGGATCGCCTGGATCGTCATGTGCTCGGGGTTGCCGGTGCCGATCCCGATCACCAGGAGAGTTCTCATCGCGCGCCGTCCTCCGCTGCCGCCTACAGGCGGTGCCGCCCGAAGGCGGAGCCTCCGGGTCGCCCGCTTAGAGCATGCGGCGGGGGAGGGGAACCGGTGCCGCGAGAAACCCCGTGCGTTCCCAGCCTCTTAGGTCGAGCCGGGGTGCCCGCGGGCACGCCCTGCGCGAAAACCGGCCTGTCGTCGCCCGGCGCGGTGTGCTATGTCTGTCGTTGATATGATGCGCGTCCGGCACATGGCACTCTGGCTCGCGGCGGTGATCGTGCTGATCGCCGTCGGCCTCATGCCGTCCGGCGCCGAAGCCCATGCGGGCCATCCGCACGCCGCGGGTGTGGCCGCGACCGCCCCCTCCCCCGCCGTCTCGGCGGAGGCCCGGCTCGGCGGCGAAGACCGGATCCTCCTGCCGCGGGCCGCGATCCGGACCCGCGTGGTGCTGGCCGCCGCCCCGATCAAGGCGCTGAGCACCGGCGCCTGCGACGGCCTCTGCGGCCATGCCGGCTGCCGCAGCTCGAACGCCTGCTGCACCGGGGCCGGGCTCGCCCCGGACAGCGACGCCGTGGCCGGCCCGCGCGGGCCCGGCGACCGCGCCCTGGCACGCGCCCTCCCCGCCCGGACGGACATCGTCCCGGAAACCCTCCCCGAACCGCCTCGATTCGACGCCTGACGCTGCCGCGCGTCCCATGAGGCCCGCGAGACTCCCGATGGAGGCTCGCGGCCGGGACGCCGTTCCGTGCTCCTCGGCGAAAGACTCCCGGTCCATGTTCCGTTGCCTTGCGGCCGCCCTGCGCGCGCTCGCCCTCCTCGTCGCCCTCGCGCTCCCCGCCCTGCCCGTCCTGTCCGGGGCCGCCCTCGCCCATGAGGGCCACGATCATGGTGCGGACGCGCCGCCGGCTCCGGCCGCGACGGCCCCGCGGGCGGAGGCCGTCTCCGAGCGCTTCGAGCTCGTCGCCGTGGTGCAGGGCACCGATCTCGTGCTCTACCTCGACGCCTTCGCCACCAACGCCCCCGTCCCGGAGGCGGGCGTCGCCGTGATGACGCCCGAGGGCCGGCGCAAGGCCACCGAGACCGCGCCCGGCACCTACCGCCTCGCGGCGCCCTGGCTCGCGGCCGGGACCGACCACGACCTCGTCGTCGGCGTCTCGGCCGAGGGCCGCACCGACCTCCTCGACCTCGATCTCCACCTGGCCGCCCCGATCGCGGCCCCGACCGCCGGACCTTCGGCCTCGGGCGCCGCCGCCTCGGCCACGGCCCTGGCCGATCGCCTCGCGCGGCAGAGCCCGGCGGCGCTGGCGGCCGGCGGCTTCCTGATGGGGCTCGGGGCGTTCGCCCTGGCGCTCCGGCGCCGCGCGGGCCAGTCTCTGGCCGTGATCCTGGCCGTCCTCCTCGCCGTCGGGGCGACGCTGGTGCTCGCCCTGTTCCTCGGCGGCGCGGCGCAGGCGCACGAGGGCCACGGCCCCGACCAGACGCAGCCGCCCGTCACCCCGGCGGCGCTCACCGGCGGCACCCTGATGGAGCGGGCGCGCCGCCTGCCCGACGGCTCGGTCTTCGTGCCGAAGTCGCTGCAGCGGCTGCTGGCCCTGCGCACCGGCCTGACGGCGCAAGCCTCCGTCACCCGGAGCGTCGCGTTGCCGGGCCGGATCATCCCCGACCCGAATGCCAGCGGCGTGGTGCAATCCTCCGTCGGCGGCCGGCTGGCGCCGCCGGAGCGGGGCTTTCCCCGCCTCGGCACCCGGGTGACGCGCGGCGAGGTGCTCGCCACCGTGACGCCGCCGGTCCAGGCGGTGGACGTCTCCGACATGCGCCAGCGCCAGGGCGAGCTCGACCAGCAGATCGCCATCCTGGAGCGCCGGGTCGGGCGCTTCGAGCGGCTCTCCACCACCGGCGCGGTGGCGCAGACCCAGCTCGACGACGCCCGCTCGGAACTCGGCGGCCTGCGGGACCGCCGCGCCGCCCTCGACGCCATCCGGCGCGAGCCCGAATCCCTCGTCGCCCCCGTCGACGGCGTCATCGCCGAGGCGAACGCGGTGGCGGGCGCCATGGCGGCCCCCGGCACCGTGGTCTACCGCATCGTCGATCCGGGCAAGCTCTGGGTCGAGGCCCTGAGCTTCGAGGCGCTGGCCGAGGGCAGCCGGGCCACCGCGCGGCTGGGCGACGGCGGCACCCTGCAGCTCGCCTATCGCGGCACGGGGCTCGCGGACCGCAACCAGGCGGTGCCGGTCCAGTTCGCGGTGGAGGGCGAGGCGAGGGGCCTGCGCCTGGGCCAGTTCGTCACCGTGCTGGCCCCCGTCGGCCAGGCCCGCCCCGGCCTGCCGGTGGCGCGCTCCGGCGTCGTGCGGGCGGAGGGCGGCAGCCTCGTCTACGAGCACGTCAGCGCCGAGCGCTTCCTCGGCCGCCCGGTGCGGGTGGCGCCGCTGGATGCCGACCGGATGCTGGTGGAGGACGGGATCGCGGCCGGGCGCCGCGTCGTCGTCCAGGGCGCCGAGCTCCTCGACCAGATCCGCTGAGGAGAGGCCCGATGTTCGAGACCATCGTCGCGCAGTCCCTGCGCAACCGCCTGCTCGTGCTGGCGCTGGCCGCCGCCCTGGTGCTGACCGGGCTCCTCGCCCTGACCCGCCTGCCCGTCGACGTGCTGCCGGACCTCAACCGGCCCACCGTCACGGTGATGACGGAGGCGGAAGGGCTCGCGCCCCCGGAGGTCGAGCAGCGCGTCAGCTACCCGATCGAGACCCGGATGAACGGCCTGCCCGGCGTCACCCGGGTGCGCTCGGTCTCGGGCATCGGCCTGTCCATCGTCACCGTCGAGTTCGCCTGGGACGCCGACCTCTACCGGGCGCGCCAGTTCGTGGCCGAGCGCCTGGCGCTGGCCCGCTCGGAGCTCCCCGCCGACGTGATGCCCCAGATGGGGCCGGTCTCGTCGATCATGGGCGGCATCCTGCTGGTGGCGGTGACCTCCGAGACCGCGAGCCCGATGCAACTGCGCGAGACCGCCGACTTCACCATCCGGCCGCGCCTCCTGTCCATTCCGGGCGTGGCGCAGGTCATCCCGATCGGCGGCGCGGTGCGCCAGTTCCGGGTGGCGCCGAACCCCGCCGCCATGCGGGCCCTGGGCGTCACCCATGCCAGCCTGACCCAGGCCCTGGAGGGCTTCGGCACCAATGCGGGCGGCGGCTTCACCGATGCGGGGGCCCGCGAGGTGCTGATCCGCGCCATCGGCCGGACCATCGACCTCGACGACCTGCGCAACCTCGTGGTGGGCACGCCCGCGGGTCCGGTCTACCTGCGGCAGGTGGCGGAGGTGGATTTCGCCCCCCGGCCCCGGCGCGGCGATGGCGGCTACCTGGGCAAGCCCGCCGTCATCGTCTCGGTGGAGAAGCAGCCGGGCGTCGATACGGTGCGGCTGACGAAGACCGTGGAAGAGGCGCTGGCCCAGCTCGGCCCCAGCCTGCCGCCCGGGATCCAGGCCGACAAGGTGCTGTTCCGGCAGGCGGATTTCATCGAGACCTCCCTGCACAACGTGGTCCAGGTGCTCCTCGAGGCCGTCGCCGTGGTGGCTTTGGTGCTGTTCGCCTTCCTGATGAACGCGCGCACCACCCTGATCTCGCTCACGGCGATCCCGGTCTCGATCCTCGCCACGGCGGCGATCTTCTCCGCGCTCGGGCTGTCCATCAACACGATGACGCTGGGCGGCCTCGCCATCGCCATCGGCGAGCTCGTCGACGACGCGGTGGTGGATGTCGAGAACATCCTGCGGCGCCTGCGCGAGAACCGTCACGAGGGCGCGCCGCGCACGGCCTTCGCGGTGATCGTGGCGGCCTCCAACGAGGTCCGCTCCGGCATCGTCTACGCGACCGTGATCATCTGCCTCGTCTTCGTGCCGCTCTTCGCCCTGTCGGGCATCGAGGGCCGGCTCTTCGCCCCCCTGGGGCAGGCCTACATCATCGCGATCCTGTCGAGCCTGCTCGTCTCGCTCACCCTGACACCCGCCCTCGCCTCCTGGCTGCTCCCCGGCCTGAAGACCCTGGAGGCGCCGGAGGGCCGGCTGATCCGCGGTCTCAAGGCCGGCAACGGCCGCCTCGTCGCGTTCGCCTTCGGTCACCCGCGCGCCGTGATGGCGGCGGCCGTGCTCGGCGTCGGTGCGGCGGCCTTCGCCGCCACCACGCTGCCGCGGGCCTTCCTGCCGGCCTTCAACGAGGGCTCGTTCACCGTCAACCTCGCCTTCACGCCGGGCATCTCCCTCGCCGAATCGAGCCGGATCGGCGCCATCGCCGAAGGTCTGGTCCTCGACATCCCGGAGGTGGACCGGGTCGGGCGCCGCACCGGCCGGGCCGAGCTCGACGAGCATGCCGAGGGCGTCCACTCCACGGACCTGGAGATCGCGATGAAGCCCGGCGGGCGGCCGCGCGCGGCCATCGTGGCGGATCTGCGGGCGCGCCTGGGCGTGCTGCCGGTCTCGCTCAATGTCGGCCAGCCGATCTCGCACCGCCTCGACCACATGCTCTCGGGCGTCCGGGCCGAGATCGCCCTCAAGCTGTTCGGCGAGGACCTCGACGGCCTGCGCCGCACGGCCGAAGCCCTCACGACCGCGTTCGAGACGATCCCCGGCATCGCCGACCTGTCCATCGAGAAGCAGGTCCGGATCCCGCAGCTCGAGGTCCGGGTCGATTCCGGACGCGCCGCCCTCTACGGCATCGCCCCCGGCGCCGTGGTCGAGGCGGTGAGCCGGCTGGCCAACGGTCGGGTGGTCTCGACCCTGGTGGACGGCCTGCGCCGCTACGACGTCACCCTGCGCCTGCCGGAATCCGGCCGCTCGGTGGCGGCACTCCGCGAACTCCTCATCGAGACGCCCACCGGCTGGGTACCGGCCCATGCGCTGGCCGACATCACCGAGCGCGACGGCCCCAACCAGATTCTTCGCGAGAACGGCCGGCGCAGGCTGGTCGTGCAGGCCAACACCCAGGCGGGCGCGGACGGCGCGGCGGTGGCCGCCGCCATGGCCGACACGCTGGCGCGCACGACGCTCCCCCAGGGCATCACCGCGAGCCTGGAGGGCGCGTTCCAGGCGCAGGGGGAGGCGACCCGCACCATCGGGCTCCTCAGCCTCGTCTCGCTGGCCCTGGTCTTCGCCCTGCTGGCGAGCCGCTACCGCTCCGGCGTGCTCGCCCTCATCGTCATGGGCAACGTGCCGCTCGCCCTCATCGGCAGCGTCGCGGCGCTCTTCCTCGCCGGGCTGCCCCTCTCGGTGGCCTCGATGATCGGCTTCGTGACGCTCACCGGCATCGTCGCCCGCAACGGCATCCTGAAGATCAGCCACATCCTCAACCTCGGCATCGCCGAGGGCCTGCCCTTCGGGCCGGCCCTGGTGCTGCGGGCCAGCAACGAGCGGCTGGTGCCCGTCCTGATGACGGCGCTGGCCGCCGGCATCGCCCTGGTGCCCCTCCTCGTCGACGGCACGGCGCCCGGCAAGGAGATCCTCCACCCCGTCGCGGTCACGATCTTCGGCGGCCTCTTCAGCGCCACCCTCCTCGACGCGGTGCTCACCCCCGTCCTCGTCCTGCGCTTCGGCCGGGGCGCCTTCGCCCGCCTCCAGGCGGCGCAAGGCCCTGCCTCGGCGCCGGCCGCGGGCGCCCCCGCCCCGGCCCTGTTCTGATCTCCCGGAGACCGACCCCCATGAAGACCGCCGCCGCCGTCCTCGCCACCCTCGCCCTCTTCGCCCTGACGGGCGCCGCCCCGGCCCATGAGGATCACCCCGCGGGGGATGGCCACGACCACGGCCACGCCACACCGGGCCATTCGCACGCGGAAAAACCCGCCGGCGCGGCGAAGGCCGGCGTATCCCCCTCCACCAGGGCGTTCCAGGAGGCCGCCATGCGCATGCACGGCGACATGGACATCCGCTATTCCGGCGATGTCGACCGCGATTTCGCCGCCGGCATGATCCCGCACCATGCCGGCGCCATCGCCATGGCCCGGGTCGCCCTGCAATACTCGAAGGACCCGGAGGTCCGGGCGCTCGCCGAGCGCATCGTCACGGCGCAGGACACCGAGATCGCGCAGATGCGGGCCATCCTGGCGCGCAAGGAGGCGGAGGCGAAGGCCGCCGCGCGCTGAAGCCCCCCCTGGTCGGGCACCGCGCCGGTTCTATCTGGAGCCTTTCCAGACAAGCCGGCCGGAGGTGTCCCCCGCATGAGCTTTCCCATCACGCTGACCGTGAACGGCGTGCGCCGCAGCGTCGTCCTGGAGGATGCGCGCGTCACCCTCCTCGACCTGTTGCGCGAGCGCCTCGACCTCACCGGGGCCAAGAAGGGCTGCGACCGGGGCCAGTGCGGGGCCTGCACCATCCTCCTCGACGGCGTCCGGGTGAATGCGTGCCTGGCGCTCGCCGTCAGCCACGACGGGGCCTCGATCACCACCATCGAGGGCCTCGCCGCGGGCGACGCCCTGCACCCGGTCCAGGCCGCCTTCCTGGAGCATGACGGCTTCCAGTGCGGCTTCTGCACCCCGGGCCAGATCCTCGGCGCGGTCGGGCTGATCCAGGAGGGTCAGACCGGGGGCGACCCCGAGCGGGTGCGCGAGGGCATGAGCGGGAACCTCTGCCGCTGCGGCGCCTATGCGGGCATCACGGATGCGGTGCTCACCGCCCATGCGGCGATGAGCGGGCCGGACGTCCTGCCCGGCCGCCAGCTCGCGGAGGATGCGGCGTGAAGGCCTTCGACTACATCCGCGCCACCAGCGTCGCCGAGGCGGTGGCGGCCGCCGCCCGGCCGGGGGCGGCCTATCTCGCCGCCGGCACCAACCTCGTCGACCTGATGAAGGGCGGGATCAGCCGGCCCGACACCCTCGTCGACGTCACCCGCCTGCCCGGCCTCGACCGCATCGAGCGCGGCGCCGACGGGTCGACCCGGATCGGCGCCCTGGTGCGCAACGCGGCCCTGGCGCACGACGCGACCATCGCCCGGCGCTACCCGGCGCTCGCCGAAGCCCTGCTCTCGGGCGCCTCGGGCCAGCTCCGCAACGCCGCCACCACCGCCGGGAACGTGCTGCAGCGGACCCGCTGCCAGTATTTCTACGACACCGCCAGCGCCTGCAACAAGCGCGACCCCGGCGCCGGCTGCGCGGCGCTGGGCGGCGTCACCCGGAGCCACGCGGTGCTCGGCTGGAGCGATCACTGCATCGCCACCCACCCGTCCGACTTCTGCGTGCCGCTCGCCGCCCTCGACGCCACCGTCGAGATCGCGGGGGCCGGCGGCACCCGCTCCGTGCCCCTGGAGGCGTTCCACCGCCTGCCCGGCGATCACCCGGAGCGCGAGACCGTTCTGGAAGCGGGCGACCTTGTCGTCGCCGTTACCCTGCCCCCCGAGGCGGAGGCCTTCGCCGGGCACAGCCGCTACCTCAAGGTCCGCGAGCGTACCTCCTACGCCTTCGCGGTGGTGTCGGCGGCGGTGGGTCTGGCGATGGACGGGGACCGGATCGGGCAGGCCCGCATCGCGCTCGGCAGCGTCGCCCTGAAGCCCTGGCGCGCCCGGGCGGCAGAGGATCTGCTGGCCGGCGCGGCGCCCACGCCCGAGACCTTCGCGAAGGCGGCCGAGGCGGCGCTGGCCGACGCCAGGCCCTCGGGCGACAACGCCTACAAGATCGAGCTCGCCCGCCGCATCGTGGTCCGCGCGCTCACCCTGGCGGCCGCCGGCACCCCGGACCGCGTCCCCGCGCTGCCGGCCAGTCCCTTCGCTCCCCATCCCCTCATCCCTTCGGCCGGAGCCCCCGCCCATGCCTGAGCGTCAGCGCCACGGCGCCTCCATCGGCCAGCCGCTCACCCGGCGCGACGGCCATGCCAAGATCACCGGGGCGGCCCGCTACAGCGCGGATTTCCGACCCGAGGGCCTGGCCCACGCGGTGATGGCGGTGAGTGCGGTCGCCCGCGGCCGGGTCACCCATCTCGACGTCGCGGCGGCGGAGGCCCATCCCGGCGTCGTCGCGGTGATGACGCCGCAGAACGCCCCGGCGCTCGCCCAGTCGCCGGACCTGAAGGACAATCCCTTCGCCTTCCGCCTCGACCTCCTGCAGAACGACGGCGTGCGCTACGCCAACCAGCCGATCGCGGTGGTGATCGCCGAGACGCTGGAGGCCGCCACCGAGGGCGCGGCCCTGCTGGCGCCCCGCTACGATTCGGAGCCCGTCAGCGTCGCCCTCGGGGCCGGCGAGATCTTCCGCCCCGAGACCGTCGGGGCCGGCTCGGCCACCGACGAGGGCTCGGGCGACCTCGCCGCCGGCATGGCGGCGGCCGAGACCCGGATCGAGGCGACCTACGACACGGCCGCGCAGTACCACAACGCCCTGGAGCCCCATGCCAGCGTGGCCGCGTGGGACGGCGACCGCCTGACCCTCTACACGCCGACCCAGGCGCTCTGGATCGCCAAGGGCCGGCTCGCCGGCCTGTTCGGCATTCCGCCCGAGAACATCCACGTGGTCTGCCACTATCTCGGCGGCGGCTTCGGCTCGAAGGGCTTCATCGCCGCGCCGCAGATCCTCGGCATCATGGCGGCGAAGCTCGTGGGACGCCCCGTCAAGCTGGTGACCCGGCGCGAGCAGATGTTCGGCCCGGTCGGCCACCGCGCCGCCACGCGCCAGACCCTGAAGCTCGGCGCCTCCCGGGACGGCACCCTCACGGCCCTCGACCACCACACCCTGACCCTGACGAGCCGGCACGACGACTTCATCGAGCCCTCCGGCATCCTCTCGCGCCACCTCTACGCGGCCGGCGCGATCGCCACCACGCACGCGGTCTCCCGGGCCGATATCGGCACCCCGATCTTCATGCGGGCCCCCGGCGAGGCCTCGGGCAGCGTCGCGGTGGAGAGTGCGCTGGACGAGCTGGCCCTCGAGCTCGACCTCGATCCCCTGGAGATCCGCCTGCGCAACTACGCGGAGGTCGAGCCGATCACCCATCGGCCCTTCTCCTCGAAGGCGCTGCGCGAATGCTACGCCCAAGGAGCCGCGCGCTTCGGCTGGGCCGCCCGCCCGCGCCAGCCGCGCCAGATGCGCGACGCCGACGGGCTCCTGGTCGGCTGGGGCCTCGGCACCGCCACCTACCCGGCCGGGATGATGCAGGGCGAGGCCCGCGCCACGATCCGGGCCGACGGCACGGGGCTCGTCGAGACCGCCGCCCAGGACATGGGCCAGGGCGCCTGGACGGTGCTGGCGCAGATCGGCGCCGACGGGCTCGGCCTCCCGATTACCCAAGTCGAGCTGCGCATCGGCGATTCGAACCTGCCCAACGGCGGCCTGGCCGGCGGCTCCACCGGCACCGCCACCAGCGGCACGGCGGTGGACAACGCCGCGCAGGGCGCCATCGCCGCCCTGGCGGAGCTCGCCGTCAACGACCGCGCCTCGCCCCTCTACGGCGCCGGCAATGCCGGCGTCACCGCCGCCGACGGCCGCCTCGCCCGCCGGGACGACCCCGCCCGCTCCGAATCCTTCGGCGAGATCCTGGCCCGCGCCGGCAGGACCTCCGTCGAGGCCAAGGGACAGGGCGCGGGCGACCCCGCATCGCGAAAGACCTACGCGATGCACGCGCACGGGGCGGTCTACGCGGAGGTGAAGGTCGACCCCGACCTCGGCCAGATCCGGGTGACGCGCCTCGTGGGCGCCTTCGCGGCCGGGCGGATCATCAACCCGCACCTCGTGCGCAGCCAGTATTACGGCGGCATGATCTGGGGCGTGTCCCTGGCCCTGCACGAGCACGCGTTGCTCGACCCGCGCTCGGGTCGGGTGATGAACGGGAACCTGGCCGAGTACCACATCCCGGTGAACGCCGACGTGCCCGCCATGGAGGCGATCCTGGTGGAGGAGCACGACCCGCACGTGAACCCGCTGGGCATCAAGGGGGTGGGCGAGATCGGCATCACCGGCACCGCCGGCGCCATCGCCAACGCGGTCTGGCACGCCACCGGCGTGCGGGTGCGCGACATCCCGATCACCCTGGACAAGCTGCTGGGGTGAGGCGCAGGGCCGGCCGTCCCGGGCCCGCCGCCTATTCGCGGATCAGCGGGCCGGAATAGACCACCGGCCCGGTCGGCTGGCCGGTGGGCGAGCCACCCGCCGGCTCGACGGAGACCGCGAAGGTGCCGCCCGCCAGCGCGCCGGCCTCGGCCGGCAGGGCCAGCGCCTTGTCCAGCACCCTGGCGTCGGTGCCCACGAGGCCGAGGGTCTTCGGGGTTGCGCCGGCGCCGACGTACCAGAGTTCCAGGCTGTGCCCCGCCGGGGCCTGCGCCCCCACCGGGCGCACCCGGGCGGTCCCGGCCCGGGTGTCGATGCTGACGAGGAGCGCCGGGGCCTCGCCGCCGCGGCTGACCACCGCCACGTAGCGCCCGTCGCCCTCGCCCGGCCCGGTGCCGGGGCGCGGCCCGCCGACGGCGATGAACAGGGCGAGCCCCGCCGCCAGGGCGGCCGCCGTGCCGGCGGTCAGGCGCCAGCGCCGCAGGGCGCCCTGCAGGGCGCCGATGCGGTCGTCGTTGGCGGCGGGTCCGAGATCGCCGCCCGGATGGACGTCGATCGGCGAGGCGGGACGCGGCCCGTCGGCGGCGAGCCGCCGGGCGATCGCCGGCCAGACCTCCGGCCCCGGCACGACCTCGGGTGCCCCGAGGGCGAGGGGCGCGAGGCGGCGTTCCCAGGCGTCGCGCGCCGCGCGGGCGGCGGGGTCCACGGCGAGCTCGAGATCCACCGCCGCCCGCTCGGGCAGCGGCAGGGTGCCGAGCACGTACTCGGCCAGGCGCAGGTCGCGCTCCTCCGGATCGGGGGTCATGGGGCACCATCCAGGCAGCCGCGCAGGGTCGCGAGGCCGCGATGCAGCCAGGTCTTGATGGTGCTCACGGGGCGGTCGTAGCGCAGGGCGAGATCCTCCCGGGACTGGCCCTCGCAATAGGCCAGCACGATGCAGTCGCGGTGCAGCGCCTCGAGCCGGCCGAGGCAGGCCTGGAGGGCGTTGCGCCCGAGGATCGCGCCCTCGCTGTCGTGGGGGTCGGCCAGCCGCTCCACCCAATCCTCCCCGTCCTCGGTCACCGGCCCCTGCGTCTCGCTTCGCCGCCGCACCCCGTCGATCGCCCGGTTGCGGGCGATGGTGCAGAGCCAGGCCAGCGGCCGTCCGGCCGCCGGGCTGTAGGTGGCGGCCTTCTGCCAGATGCGCAGGAACACGTCCTGCAGCACGTCCTCGGCCAGGCCGCGATCGGACTGGATACGCAGGACCACGCCGAGAAGTTTCGGGGCCGTCCGATCATAGAGGGTCCGCAGGGCGGCCTCGTCGCGCCGGGCGATCCGGGCGATCAGATCGACGAGGACCGCATCGGTGCGCGCCGGATCGTCCGCCGAGGGACCATCGGGCTGGGAACCGCCACGCAGGGGACTTGCACGCAACGGCTGGGCTTCCTCTGTCTCCGGCGCGCGCGGGATCGGTCCGGCGACGGTGCTTCGGATGGCACCGTCTCAACCCAGGTTAACCGAGGCGGCGCCGGTGCGCCACTGCGCGCGCGTCAGCGGCACGCGTAGAGCAGGCGACTGCGCGCGCCTCAGCGGCGCTCGTAGAGCAGGCGGGCCCGGATGGTGCCGTCCAGCGCCCGGATTTCCTCCAGCAGGCTCTCGGCGTCGGCATCGGTGACGTCGGTCTCCACCACCACGTAACCGACCTCGCCGTCGGTCTGGTAGAACTGCGCCGCGATGTTCACCCCGCGCCGGGCGAAGGTGTCGTTGAGGCGCCCCAGCATGCCCGGGATGTTGCGCTGGACGTGGATCAGGCGGGTGCCGGTGGGACGGGCGGGCAGCTGCACCTGCGGGAAGTTCACGGTGCCGACGGTCGAGCCGATGTCGGAGTAATCGACGAGCTTGCGCGCCACCTCGGAGCCGATGCGCTCCTGCGCCTCCTCCGTCGAGCCGCCGATATGCGGCGTCAGGATCACGTTGGGCAGGCCCTGGAGCGGGCTGACGAAGCGCTCCTGGTTGGAGCCGGGCTCCACCGGGAACACGTCGACGGCGGCCCCCCGCAGGTGGCCGTCGCGCAGGGCGCGGGCCAGGGCGTCGAGGTCGACCACGGTGCCGCGGGCGTTGTTGATCAGGAAGGCGCCGGGCTTCATCGCCCGGATCTCGGCCTCGCCGATCATGTTGTGGGTCTCGGGCGTCTCCGGCACGTGCAGGGAGACCACGTCGCTCTGGGCCAGCAGGGTCTCCAGGCTGTCGGTGGGCTCGGTGTTGCCGTGGCGCAGCTTGTCGGTCTGGTCGTGGAACACCACCCGCATGCCCATGCCTTCCGCCAGCGTCGAGAGCTGCGAGCCGATATTGCCGTAGCCGACGATGCCCAGCGTCTTGCCCCGCACCTCCTGCGAGCCGGTGGCCGACTTGTCCCATTCGCCCGCATGGGCGCCCACCGAGCGCGGCACGATCCGGCGCAGCAGCATCACGATCTCGCCGATGACGAGCTCGGCCACCGAGCGGGTGTTCGAGTAGGGCGCGTTGAAGACCGGGATGCCCCGGTGGCGGGCGGCCTCGAGGTCGACCTGGTTGGTGCCCACCGAGAAGCAGCCCACCGCCAGGAGGCGCTCGCCGTGGGCCAGGGCCGCCGCGTCGAGCTGGGTGCGCGAGCGGATGCCGAGGATGTGCGTGCCCTTCAGGGCCTCGTGCAGGGCCTCCCGGTCCAGGGCCTTGGCCACCCGGACGACGTTGGTGTAGCCGGCGGCGGCGAACAGCTCGGCGGCGCTGTCGTTGATGCCTTCGAGCAGCAGGACGCGGATCTTGTCCTTCGGGAAGGAGAGTCGTTCGGCCATGGTCGTGTTCTTCTCGGATCTCGCGCCCGTGGCGGGCGGATGGGGCGCCGGCCCCGAAGGCCGCGCGACGCGGCCGGGACCGTGACGCCGGCGCCCGAATGGGCCGTGTGAGAAGCCAGTTCACGGGTCCGGTCAAGGCCCGGCCTTGAGCATCGGCGGCGATTGTCAGGCCGCCCCCTTGACCCGGCGGGCCGGCGCCGGAATGCCGGGACGACCCGTTTCCCGGACCGTCCGGCCCGGGCCGGACCGCCAGCACGAGGAGCCTTCCGATGAGCCAGACGCGCGCGCAGGCCGACCTCCTCGGCCGCCTGGAGGCCAGCCTCGGCCGGGGCGGCCTGCTGACGGGCGAGGAGGATTGCGCGCCCTACGCCGTCGACTGGCGCCGCCTGTTCCCGGGCCGGCCGGCGGCGGTGGCGCGCCCGGGCACCACGGCGCAGGTCGCCGCCGTGATGGCGGCCTGTCACGCCGCCGGCGTCGCGGTGGTGCCCCAGGGGGGACATACCGGCCTTGCGGGGGGCGCAACCCCGGACGCCTCCGGCGGCCAGGTGGTGCTGTCGCTCGCCCGCATGAACGCGATCCGCCGGGTCGACCCCCTCGGGCTGACCCTGGAGGCGGAGGCCGGCTGCATCCTCAAGGTGGCGCAGGAGGCGGCGGCGGCGGAAGGGCGCCTCCTCCCCGTCAGCCTGGCGGCGGAGGGTTCGGCCATGCTGGGCGGCGTCATCGCCACCAATGCGGGCGGCCTCAACGTCCTGCGCTACGGCATGACCCGCAACCTCGTCCTCGGCCTCGAGGTGGTGCTCGCCGACGGGACCGTGGTCGACGGCCTGCGCGCCCTGCGCAAGGACAATGCGGGCTACGACTGGAAGCAGCTCTTCATCGGCAGCGAGGGCACCCTGGGCATCGTCACCGCCGCCATCCTGCGCCTGGTGCCGCGCCCGCGCCACACCGCCACGGCGCTCCTGGCGGTGCCCGATCCGGCGGCGGCCCTGCGCCTCCTCCGGGCGGCCCAGGATGCGCTGGGCGACACCATCCAGGCCTTCGAGCTGATCGCGGGGGAATCCCTCGCCCTGGTGGCCCAGCATGCGGGCCTGGCGAGTCCCATCGCCGCCGCCGACTGGACCGTGCTGATGGAGGCGGGATCGAGCCTGCCCGGCCTGCGCGAGGCCGTCGAGACGCTGCTGGGCGAGGCCCTGGAGCGGGGCGACGCCACCGACGGCGTGCTCGCCGAATCCGGCCCGCAGGCGGCCGCCCTCTGGGCCCTGCGCGAGCACATCACCGAGGCCGAGGCCCGGGCCGGCAAGAGCGTGAAGCACGACGTCTCGGTGCCGATCCCGGCGATCCCGGACTTCCTGGCGGCGGCGGGCGAGGCCCTGGCCGCGGGCGCGCCGGGCACCCGGCCGAACATCTTCGGCCACATGGGCGACGGCAACATCCACTACAACGTCCTGATCGGCCCCGGGCACGGATCGGACGCCATCAACCGCATCGTCCACGACGCGGTGGCGCGGTTCGGCGGCAGCATCTCGGCCGAGCACGGCATCGGCCAGTACCGGGTCGACGCCCTCGTCCACCACCGGCGGCCGGAGGAGATGGCGCTGGCCCGCCGGATCAAGGGCGCTCTCGATCCCCAGGGCCTGCTCAATCCCGGCAAGGTGCTGCGCGCCGGGCCTTGAGCGGTCGCAGGGTCGCTCCAGACTGTCGGAATCCGAGCCGGCGACCTATCTCCGGTCTCATCGACACGACACGACGGCAGGAAAGACGCGCCCATGGCCTCGCCCGGAGACTGGAAGATCCCCGCATCCGCCCAGCCCAAGGCCGCCGATTACGGCTACGACCTCGAGCAGGCGCTCACCGCCGTCGTGGCGCTCTCCACGCGGGTACCGCCGGAGGCCTTCACCGCCGAGACGCTGGGCACCGAGCGGGCCGGCAACGGCGTCGTCATCGGCGAGGACGGCCTCGTCCTCACCATCGGCTACCTCGTGACCGAGGCGGATTCCGTCTGGCTCACCACCCATGACGGGCGCTCCGTGCCCGGCCACGTGGTCGGCTTCGACGCGGTCACCGGCTTCGGCCTCGTCCAGGCGCTGGGCGACCTGCGGATCAAGCCGCTGAAGCTCGGGCGCTCCGCGCCCGTCAAGATCGGCGACCGGGCCGTGATGGCCGGGGTCGGCGGACGCGCGCGCAGCCTCGCCGTGGAGATCGTCGCCCGCCAGGAATTCGCCGGCTACTGGGAATACGTCCTCGACGAGGCCCTGTTCACCGCGCCCTCGCATCCGCACTGGGGCGGGGCGGCGCTGATCGGACCGGACGGGGCGCTCCTCGGCATCGGCTCCCTGCAGCTGCAGCAGGGCGGCACCGCCGGGCCGAAGACCATCAACATGATCGTGCCGATCGACCTGCTGCCGCCGATCCTCGACGACCTCACCACCCGCGGGCGCGTCGACCGGCCGGTGCGCCCCTGGCTCGGGCTCTATGCCAGCGACGGCGAGGATTCCGTGGTGGTGATGGGGCTCGCCGACGACGGTCCCGCCGAGGCGGCGGACCTGCGCCCGGGCGACGTCATCGTGGCGGTGGCGGGCGAGCCGGTGGCCGACCTCGCGGGCTTCTTCCGCCAGGTCTGGGCCCTGGGCGAGGCCGGGGTGCGGGTGCCCCTGACGATCCAGCGCGACGGCAAGCCCCTCAAGCTCTCGGTGACCTCCTCCGACCGGGAGCGCTTCCTGGTCTCGCCGCAGCTGCATTGAGCCGCCCCGCATTGATCCAAGCCCCGCATTGATCCAAGTCCCGGGCGGGTCTATCCCGTGCCGATGACGGACCACGCGGAATCCTTGCCCATCCACATCGTCGGCGGCGGCCTCGCGGGGTCGGAAGCCGCCTGGCAGATCGCCGAGAGCGGCCACGACGTGGTGCTCCACGAGATGCGCCCGGTGCGCGGCACCGAGGCCCATCACGGGGGCGACTTCGCCGAACTCGTCTGCTCGAACTCGTTCCGCTCGGACGACGCCAACGGCAACGCCGTCGGCCTCCTGCACCAGGAGATGCGCACCCTTGGCTCGCTGATCCTGCGCGCGGCCGACGCGCACCAGGTTCCCGCCGGCGGGGCGCTCGCCGTCGACCGCGAGGGCTTCGCCCGGGCCGTCACCGCGGCGATCGAGGGCCATCCGCGCATCCGCATCGTGCGCGAGGAGGTCGAGGGCCTGCCCCCCGAGGCCTGGGGCCGCACCATCATCGCCACGGGCCCCCTCACCGCCCCGTCCCTGGCGCAGGGGATCCGCGAATTGACCGGGGCCGAGTCGCTGGCCTTCTTCGACGCGATCGCGCCGATCGTGCACCGTGACTCCATCGACATGGGCAAGGCCTGGTTCCAGTCGCGCTACGACAAGGTCGGGCCCGGCGGCACGGGCGCCGACTACATCAACTGCCCGATGGATCGCGACCAGTACGACCGGTTCATCCAGGCGCTCGTCGCCGGCGACAAGATCGGCTTCAAGGAGTGGGAGGCCTCGACCCCCTATTTCGACGGCTGCCTGCCGATCGAGGTCATGGCCGAGCGCGGCCCCGAGACCCTGCGCCACGGCCCGATGAAGCCGGTGGGCCTCACCAACCCGCACGACCCCACCGTGAAGGCCTGCGCCATCGTCCAGCTGCGCCAGGACAACGCGCTGGGCACCCTCTACAACATGGTCGGGTTCCAGACGAAGCTGACCTATTCCGAGCAGGTCCGGGTGTTCCGCACGATTCCCGGCCTGGAGAACGCCGAGTTCGCGCGGCTGGGCGGCCTCCACCGCAACACCTATCTTGACAGCCCCCGCCTCCTCGACGCGACCCTGCGCCTGAAGGCGCGGCCGTCCCTGCGCTTCGCCGGCCAGATCACCGGCTGCGAGGGCTACGTGGAGAGCGCCGCCATCGGCCTGATGGCCGGCCGCTTCGCGGTGGCCGAGGTCCGCGGGGAGGCCCTCGCGCCCCTCCCCGCCACCACGGCGCTGGGTGCCCTGATCGGCCACATCACCGGCGGCCACATCGCGGCCGAGGAGGCCGGCGCCCCGCGCTCGTTCCAGCCGATGAACGTGAATTTCGGCCTGTTCCCACCCCTCGACCACGCCCCGAAGGGCGAGGGGGGCAAGCGCCTGAAGGGGCCGGAGAAGGCGGTGGCCAAGAAGAAGGCGATGACCGACCGGGCCCGGGCCGACCTCGCGGCCTGGCTCGGCCACGGACCGGCGCAGATCGCGGCCGAGTAGGGAGCCTGCCGCGGCGCCCCGAACACGCCGCCCGCATTGAAACCGCTCCGCCCCTCCCCCGCCCTAGCGGCGGCGAAAAAATGCGGTCACCCTGGGATGAACGGCCCAAGGCCGAACGTATCAGGCGAGGAACTGCGATGGCGGGCCATGCGGATCACGACCAGGCCGGCTCGCGGGCCGCCGCCGTCCTGCGGGTGACGAGCGGCAACTTCCTGGAGATGTTCGACTTCTTCGCCTTCGGGTTCTACGCCGCCTACATCGCCAAGGCGTTCTTCCCGAGCGAGAGCGACGTCGCCGCGCTGATGCTGACCTTCATGACCTTCGGGGCCGGCTTCCTCATGCGGCCCCTGGGGGCCGTGCTGCTCGGGGCCTATGTCGACCGGGTCGGCCGCCGGAAGGGGCTCATCGTCACCCTGGCCATCATGGCCGCCGGCACGATCCTGATCGCCCTGGTCCCCGACTACGCCAGCATCGGCCTCGTGGCGCCGATCCTGGTGCTGGTCGGCCGCCTGCTCCAGGGGTTTTCCGCCGGGGTCGAGCTCGGCGGCGTCTCGGTCTACCTCGCCGAACTCGCGCCCCCCGGCCGCCAGGGCTTCTACGTCGCCTGGCAATCGGGCAGCCAGCAGGTGGCGATCATGGCGGCGGCGGCCATCGGCTACGCCCTCAACCGCCTGCTGATGCCGGCCGAGATGGGCGCCTGGGGCTGGCGCATCCCCTTCCTGATCGGCTGCCTCCTGGTGCCGTTCCTGTTCTACATCCGGCGCTCGCTGCAGGAGACCCCGGCCTTCCAGGCCCGCAAGGTCCACCCGCCGGTGGGCGCGGTGCTGCGCACCCTGGGGCGGAACTGGCGGATCGTCGGGCTCGGGATGCTGATGGTGGCGATGACCACGATCGCGTTCTACGCGATCACGGTCTACACCCCGACCTTCGGCAAGACCGTCCTCCGGCTCTCCGACACCGACAGCCTGATCGTCACCTTCTGCGTCGCGGTGTCGAACCTGGTCTGGCTCCCCGTGATGGGCGCGCTCTCCGACCGGATCGGCCGGCGCCCGATCCTGCTGCTGTTCTCGGGCCTGACCCTCGTCACCGCCTATCCGGCCCTGGCCTGGCTCGTGGCGCATCCGAGCTTCGAGACCATGCTGGGGGTGCTGCTGTGGCTGTCCTTCCTCTATGGCGGCTACAACGGCGCCATGGTGGTGGCGCTCACCGAGATCGTGCCGCCGGAGGTGCGCACGGCCGGGTTCTCCCTGGCCTATTCCCTGGCGACCGCCCTGTTCGGCGGGATGACGCCGCTGGTCGCCACCTGGCTCATCGCGGAGACGGGCAACAAGGCGGCCCCCGGCCTGTGGCTCGCCCTGGGGGGCGCCTGCGGTCTCCTGGCCACGGTCGTCGTCTACCGCCGGCGGGCGTCGGACCTGCCGGCGACCGGAATCCCGGCCCCGGTCACGCCGACGCGACCGTGAAGATCCGGCGTCCGGGCAGCTGGCCCGGGTCGCCGGTGTCGCGAAAGCCGACCTTGCGCAGGAGGCCGACCGAGGCCGCGTTCTCGGGGCGGCACTGGGCGATGATGACGCGGTGGGGGAAGCGCTCCTGCAGCAGGCCCACCGCGGCGGTGACCGCCTCGGTGCCGAGCCCCTGCCCCCGGGCCGCGCCGCCGACCCAGTAGCCGACCTCGGCGGCGTGGTCGCCGCGCAGGTGCAGGCCGATCACCGCCGCGAGCGTCCCGTCCGTCCGCAGCCATGCGCCGAGGAAGCAGTCCTTCGTCACCTTGGCCGGGCCGATGAGCTGGCGCGCGTCCTTCAGGGTGAAGGGCGCGGGCAGGAAGTCGACCGCCCCGGTGATGGCCGGGTCGTCGGTCAGGGCGCGCAGGGCCTCGGCGTCGGACGGCACCAGCGGCGCGAGGCGCAGCCGCGCGGTCTCCACCGGCTTGAGGTTCGCGAGGCTGTAGCGCGCGGCGAGCTTGCGGAAGAACATCCCCAGGACTTGCCCCCGCGCGGCCCGGGACACAAGCGGCATCGCGGGCGGCCGGCCCCCGGGCCGTGCGCGGTCACGAAAAAACCCGCCCCGGATCGTCTCCGGGGCGGGCCCTGTCGTCAGGGTGTCGAGCGGATCGCCCCTACGGGTGGATCACCATCGCGCTGAACGGGTGCACGTAGGCCTGCAGCATCACGAGGCCGCCGACCAGGCAGGCCAGCACGATCGAGTGCCAGAACACGAAGCGCAGGATCTTGCCCTCCTGCCCGAAATAGCCGGTGGCGGTGGAGGCGACGACGATCGACTGGGCGTCGATCATCTTGCCCATCACGCCGCCCGACGAGTTCGCCGAGGCCATGAGGATGCCCGACAGGCCGAGCTGCTCCGAGGTGATCTTCTGCAGGCCGCCGAAGAGCACGTTGGAGGCCGTGTCCGACCCCGTGAGCGCGACGCCGAGCCAGCCCAGCAGCGTGCCGAAGAACGGGTAGAGGATGCCGGTGCCGGCGAAGGCGAGGCCCAGGGTGGCGTCGACGCCGGCGTAGCGGGTGAGCACGCCCAAAGCCAGCATCGCCGCGATGGTGATGAGCGAGTAGCGCAAGACCCAGATCGTCTCGATGTAGGCCGTCACCAGGCGCCAGGGCGAGAAGCGCATGATCAGGCCGGAGATGATCGCCGCGAACAGCACGCCGGTGCCGGTGTAGGACATGTAGGTGAAGGCGAAGACGGCGGCTTCCGGATGGGCCTTGGCCACCACCGGCGGCACCTTCATGATGACGTTGTGCAGGCCCGGGACCTCGTACTTCCAGGTGAAGATCGGGTTGACGAGGCTCTTGAACCAGCCGGTGCCCCAGATCGCCACGATCACCGAGAGGATGATCCACGGAACCCAGGCCATCGCGATCTCGCGGGAGGTCGCGGTGCGGCCGCCGAGATCCACCTTGGGCAGGTCGCCCGGGACGGCGGCGCCCAGAGAGACCGGACGGCCGCCGTTGACGTAGCCGATCGACGGGTCGTTGCCGCGAAGCGCCGGGGAGGTCCAGACCTCCTTGGGCTGCCAGACCTTGAGGAAGGCCACCAGGGCGGCCATCGAGATCAGGGAGGCGCCGATGTCGACGATCCAGGGGTTCACGTAGTTCGAGATCAGGAACTGGGCCGCCGCGAAGGAGCCGCCGCAGACCAGGATCGGGGGCCAGATCTTGATCATGCCGCGGAAGCCCGCGAACACCCAGATCAGCCAGAACGGCACGATGATCGAGAAGAACGGCAGCTGCCGGCCGATCATGGCGCCGAGGATGTAGGGATCGTAGCCCGTCACCGAGGCGAGGCCCTGGATGGGCGCGCCGAGCGCCCCGTAGGCCACGGGCGCCGTGTTGGCGATGAGCGAGAGGCCGGAGGCGGCCAGCGGCGAGAAGCCGAGGCCGATCAGGATCGCGCCCGTCACCGCCACCGGGGTGCCGAAGCCGCCCGCCCCCTCGAAGAAGGCGCCGAAGGCGAAGGCCACGAGGAGGAGTTGGAGGCGCCGGTCCGTGGTGATGCCCGCCACCGATTGCTGGAGGGTGGCGAACCAGCCCTTCTCCACCGTCAGGCGGTAGAGGAAGATGACGTTCAGGATGATCCAGCCGATGGGGAACAGGCCGAGGGCGACGCCGTAGCCGGAGGCGCGCAGGGCGAGGTCGCCCGGCATGCCGAACAGGAAGACGGCGACGCAGAAGGCGAGCACCAGGGAGAGCACGGCCGCGATATGGGCCTGGACCTTGCCGCTCGCGATCATGCCCAGCAGGGCGATGACGGGCAGCGAGGCCGCAAGCGTCGAGAGCCAGGCGTTCCCGAATGGGTCGTAGACCTGATTCCAGGTGGTCACTGTGTTCACGGGGGCCGTCCTCCTCCAGGGCAACCCGATCTCATGCCGGGCCTTGTTCCCGTTGCTAGCAGAGCCGTTCGGCCGGCTCAACGCGGTTAATCATGTATTCAGAGGGTGTTGCACGAAGATCCGTCCGCGCCGCCGGCGCACCCGCCCCGGTCCGCGACGCCGCGGCCGCCGCATTCCTGGCCGGGCCAGCGGAACATGCGCGTCCGGCGACCACTTCCCTGTCGAGACCCCGAACGACGGGAAGCGGAGATTTAATCCATGTTTATGCGCGTCGACAAGCTACAGGCCGAGCTTCCCGCCCCCAAGCGGAAGGATCCCAACGCCGCTGCGGCCCTGCAGGAACTGCTCGGTGGCAAGTACGGCGAGATGTCGACCCTGGGAAACTACATGTTCCAGAGCTTCAATTTTCGAAGCAAATCGAAGCTGCGCCCGTTCTATAGCCTCGTCGCCGCGATCACGGCCGAGGAACTCGGTCACGTGGAGCTCGTCAGCAACGGCGTGGCGATGCTGAACAACGGCCCCGACAACGACGGCGACGAGAAGGACGGCGGCGACATCTCGAAGGCCCCGTTCGAGGACATGAAGGACATCCGCCTCGCGGCCGCCTTCCTGTCGAACGGCGGCGGCGTCACGCCGGTCAACAGCAACGGCGCGTCCTGGAACAACGACTTCATCACCACCACGGGCAACGTCGTGGTGGACCTGCTGCACAACTTCCACCTCGAGTGCGGCGCCCGCCTGCACAAGCTGCGCGTCTACGAGACCCTGACGGACCCGACGGGCCGCGAGGTCTGCGGCTATCTGCTGGTGCGCGGCTCGGTGCACGCCCACGCCTACGCCCTGGCGCTGAAGAAGATCACCGGCGTCGAGATCGAGAAGTTCCTGCCGACCCCGAACATCAACCTCGACAAGATCCCCGAGTGCCAGAAGTACCTGCAGGAGGGCTCGCACCGCCGGCTCTACACCTTCAGCCCGGGCGACTACACCGAGATGGCCGGCATCTGGGGCAACGGCGAGGTGGCGCTTCCGGGCGACCCGCCGGGCGAGCTCAGCGTCGTCGAGGGGATGCCCGACGGCGGCAAGATCCACCAGCTCACCGGCGTGCCCTCGGCCTTCACCCCGGACTACGCGCCCCAGGAGATGTTCGAGATCGCCGAGAAGCTGACGAAGAAGGCCCGCTGAGGCGGATTTTTCGCGACGGATGACGGGGCGGCTCGTTCGGGGCCGCCTCTTTCGCTAGGGATGACGGGCGGCTCCTTCGGGGGCCGCCCTTTTTCATGGGCGACCGGCCCGCCCTCAGGCCCGGCGGGAGGCCCGCCAGAGGGTCCAGAGGCGGCGCCAGCGCGGGATCTCGACAACGGTGTTGAGGGGGTCGTAGCCCGGCCGCTCCATGGCGGCGAGGTAGGGCTCCACCAGGGCGACGGCTAAGAAGGCGGGGCGGGCCGCCGGCGCGATGGTGGCGCGGGCCGCCGCGTAGGCCTTGAGGTGGCGGCGGGCCAGCGCCCGGAGATCGGCGGTGGCCCGCAGGAGCCCGGGGCCGCCGCGCCCGGTGACGATGTCCTCGCGGGTGACCCCGTAGGTCTTGAGGATGTCGGCGGGCAGGTAGACCTGGCCGGCCCGGGCGTGCCAGGGCAGCGCCCGCAGGAGGCCGGTGACCCCGTAGGCGACGCCGGCATGGCCGGCGGCCGCCGCCCCGCCGGGCTCGACCCCGTCGCAGAGGACGAGGGCGCCGAGGCGGATCAGGGCCGAGACGGTCTCGCCGCAATAGCCCTCGAGGTCGTTCACCCGGGGCATCGGGTCCTCGTAGAGGTCGAAGACCCGGGCGTCGATCAGATCGACGAAGGGCTGGCGCCCCAGCTTGCGCCGGACGATGGCGTCGTCGAGGGCGGCGGCCACGGGGTTGGCCTTCACGTCGCCGCGGGCCTCGCCCTGGAGGGCGTCGCGCCACCATTGCAGGCGGATCTCGCCGGCCATCGGGTTGGAGGCGGCCTCGCGGACCCGCGCGACGGTGAGGCTGAAGGCGATGAGGGCGAAGAGGTGGGGACGGGCGCTCGCGGGCGCGAAGAGGGTGGCGAAGTAGCGGTCGGGATCGCCCTCCCGGACCAGGGCCTCGCAATGCTGGAAGGCGAAGGTGAGGTTGCCCTCGGCCGGGCTGGTCCGGGTGTCCGAATCCGTCATGTCCCGCAATTCATCATGCGACCGCGATCAGGGCGGCGGCGACCTTGCGGTTCTCCGCCATGAGGATGTTGTAGGTGCGCGCCGCCGCCCCCGTCTGCATCACGTCGAGGCCGATGCCGCCCTCCTTGAGCCAGCGCCGGAGCGCATCAGGAAAAGGCGCGATCTCGAGCCCGGTTCCGATGAGGAGGAGGTCCACCGCCCCGGCCTCGGCGAGGATCGGGCGCAGGCTGTTCCGGTCGATGGCGCGGGGCGCGCCCACGTCCCAGGCCCGGATGCCCGACGGCGTGACCAGGATCGAGCCGCGATGCGACATCTCGGCGAAGCGGAAGCCGCCGTTGCCGTAGGCGTCGATGAGGTGGCGCCCGGGAACGAAGCCGTCGTGCAGGCTGCCGAGGGACGCCATGCCCGCCCCTACTCCGCCGCCTGGGGCACGCGCCCGCCGACCGGGCGCCCCTGCGCCTTCACGCCCGAGAGCATCAGGCCGAGATAGATCAGCACCGGCGTCGAGACGAAGATCGCCGAGTAGGTGCAGATCACGACGCCGGCCAGCATCACGATGGCGAAGCCCTTGATCGCCTCGCCGCCGAACAGCACCAGGGCGAGCAGCGACAGGAAGGCCGAGGTCGCGGTCATCACCGTGCGCGACATCGTCGAGTTGATGGAGAGGTTGAGAAGCTCCACCGTGGGGATGGTCTTGTAGCGCCGCATCAGCTCGCGGGTCCGGTCGAACACCACCACGGTCTCGTTGAGCGAGTAGCCCACGATGGTCAGGATCGCGGCGATCGAGGTCATGTTGAACTCGATGCGGCTGATGACGAAGACGCCCAGCGTCAGCACGATGTCGTGCAGCGTGCCCACGATGGCGCCGAGCGCCAGCTCCCGCTCGAAGCGGAACCAGAGGTAGAACAGCACGGCGAGCACCGAGAGCACGACGCCGATGGTGCCGGACTGCACGAGCTCGCCGGAGACGCGGGGTCCCACGGTCTCGGTGCGGCGGAATTCGTACTCGGCGTCGAAGGCGGCGTGCGCCTTCTGCATCACGGCGGTCTGGCCCTGCTCGCCCGGCTGCAGGGGGAAGCGCACCAGGACGGTGCCCTCGCCGCCCAGCTCCTGCACCTCCGTCTCGCCGAAGCCGAAGCCGTTGGCGGTGTGGCGGACGGCCCCGACATCGGCCGTCTTCGACTTCGCCTGCAGCTCCACCAGGGTGCCGCCCTTGAAGTCGATGCCGAAGTTCAGGCCGACGGTGAGGAACAGCACCACCGTCGCCACCGACAGGAACGCCGAGAGCGGGAAGGTGATGCGCCGGAAGCGCATGAAGTCGACGTGCGACTCGTCGGGCCAGAGGCGGAGCAGGCGCATGATCGGTCTCGGGTCTTTCGGCGATGCGGTCGATCGGGCTTCTGCGTGGCCGCGCTCGTCTCCTCCGGGCTCCCCGTCATTCCGGGCTCGCTTGCGGCGCCCCGGACTGACGTGGTGGCGTGGCGACCGAGCGGATCACGCGAAAATCGGATCGACCTCCTCTTGCAAACGGTGAACGGGCGAACGGCGGATTAGAACGGCAGCGCCTTGGGCCGGGCCATGTTGTACCACAGGGCGATCATCATCCGGGTCAGGGTGACGGCGGTGATGACCGTGGTGAGGATGCCGAGGATGAAGACCACGGCGAAGCCCTTCACCGGGCCGGAGCCGAGGAAGAACAGGATCAGGGCGGCGATCGCCATGGTCGAGTTCGAATCGATGATGGTGGCGAAGGCCTTGTCGAAGCCGGCCTGGAGGGCCGACACGATGGAGCGCCCGGCCCGGACCTCCTCGCGCACGCGCTCGTAGATCAGCACGTTGGAATCCACCGCCGTGCCGATGGTGAGCACGATGCCGGCGATACCCGGCAGGGTCATGGTCGCCTCCAGCACCGACATCAGGCCGAGGATGAGGCCCACGTGCACGATGAGGGCGATGTTGGCGAAGAAGCCGAACACCCCGTAGGTGGCGAACATGAAGGCGATGACGAGGGCACCGGCCACCAGGGTGGCGTACTTGCCGGCCTGGATCGAGTCGCTGCCGAGGCCGGGGCCGACGACGCGGCGCTCGACCACAGTGAGCTTGGCCGGGAGCGCGCCGGCCCGCAGCAGGATCGAGAGCTCGTTGGCCTGGGCCACGGTGAAGTTGCCGGTGATCTGGCCGGAGCCGCCGGTGATCGGCGTGTTGATGCGGGGGGCCGAGACCACCTCGTTGTCGAGGACGATGGCCATGCGGCGGCCGACATTCTCCGAGGTCGCCTGGCCGAAGCTCTGGGCGCCCTTCAGGTTGAACTTGAAGCTGACCATCGGCTCCTGGGTCTGATGGTCGAAGGCCGGCTGGGCGTCGGTGAGGTCGGCGCCGGAGGCCATCACGCGACGCTCCACGGGGACGCGGGCCCCCTTCTCGTCCTTGGAGGGCAGCAGGTCGACGTCGCCGGAGGGCGAATCCGCCAGCATCCGGAACTCGAGCTTGGCCGTCTTGCCGAGCTGGTCCTCCAGCTTCTGCGGATCCTGGAGACCGGGGACCTGGACGAGGATGCGGTCGGCGCCCTGCTGCTGGATCGAGGGCTCCTTGGTGCCGCCGAAGTCGATGCGGCGCCGGATGACCTCGATGGCCTGGGTCACGGCCCGGCGCGTCCGGTCGGTCAGGCCCGCATCCGTGAGGGTGAGTTGGATCACGCCCTCGGGCTTCTCGGCGACGGTCAGGGTCTGGCCGCCGCCCTGGCCCACCAGGGCGTTGGAGATCGGCTGCGCGAGCTCGCGCAGCTTCGGCAGCACCTTGGCGCGGGCGGCCTCGTTGGAGATCCGGAGCTGGACGCCGCGCGGGATGATCTGGATGCCGCCCTCCGGCGTCACCCCGCCGGCCTCGCGCAGGACCCGGCGGACGTCGTCGCGCAGGGCCGTGGTCAGGGACTTGGCGAGGTCGTTCTGGTCGACCTCGAGGAGGAGCTGCGAGCCGCCCTGGAGGTCGAGGCCCAGCACGATGGCGCGCTGGGGCACGATCCAGCTGGGGAACCAGCTCGGCAGGGAGGCCATGAAGTGGCTGCGCTGCTCGGCCGAGAAGAAGCTCGGCACGGCGAGGCTGAGGCCGATCAGGATGACGGCCAGCGTCGTGACGATCTTGGTTCTCGAGAAGCGCAGCATCGGCCGGGTCCGTCCTGTGTCCGTTTCCTCAAGGGCGCCGCGGGCCGTGGGCCCGGCCTGCAGCGCCCGGGTCGCCGCCTTCAGGCGGCCTTGACCGGCGCGCCCTTGACGCGGACTTCCGAGATCATCGCGCGCACGACCTTGACGCGGACGTTGGGCGCGATCTCGACCTCGATCTCCGAGGCCTCGTCGGCGACCTTGGTGACCCGGCCGACGATGCCGCCGGTGGTCACGACGGTGTCGTCGCGGCGGACGTTCTTGACCATGTTCTGATGCTCCTTCACGCGGCGCTGCTGCGGGCGGAGGATCAGGAAGTACATGATGACGAAGATGAGGACGAACGGCACCACCTGCAAGGCGATGTCCGCTCCGCCAGCGGCCGAGGTGGCCCCTTGCGCGAAGGCGGGGGTGATCAAGCGGGTGACTCCTCAAGGATAAGGCCCGCGCCGCCAGACCCTCGGTCGAGGGGGCGTCCGGGCTTGTCAAAAAGCGCGCGGACTATAGCCAGGGCCTAAGTGAAAGCAACGCCGCCCGGGTGAGGCGAATGGGTCCGGGGCCGCGAATCGCCGGCGGCGGCGCGATTTATCGGGTTCATCGCGGCGCTCCGGCACCGTAAAGCACGGGACCCGCCACGTCCGACCCGCCACGTCCGACCCGCCACGTCCGACCCGCCCTGTCCGCCCCGTCGCGGGACCCGAGTTCGAGGAGCCGTCCATGACCGCCACGCCCCCCGCCGACCCGGCCGTCGATCCGGCAGCCCTGGCGGCGTTCCTGCCGGTGCTGGAGCGGATCGCCGCCGCCCTGGAGCGCGCCGCCCCCGCCCCGCGCGCGCCCGTCGACCTGACGGAAGCGGACGCCTTCCTGTGGGGGCCGGAGCGCCGGCTGATCCCGGTGCCACGCGTCAACCGGGTGGCGATCGGCCTCCTGACCGGCATCGACCGGGCCCGCGACACCCTGGTGGCGAACACCCGCCTGTTCGCCGACGGCCTGCCGGCCAACAACGCGCTCCTCTGGGGCGCGCGCGGCATGGGCAAGTCGTCGCTGGTCAAGGCGGCGCACGCGGAGATCAACGCGGCGCGGGCGCCCGGCGCCCTCCCCCTGAAGCTGGTGGAGATCCACCGCGAGGACATCGAGGCCCTGCCCGACCTGATGGCGACCCTGCGGGGCGACGCCCATCGCTGGATCGTCTTCTGCGACGACCTCTCCTTCGACGGGGACGACACCTCGTACAAGTCCCTGAAGACGGCGCTGGACGGCGGCATCGAAGGGCGGCCCGAGAACGTGCTGTTCTACGCCACCTCGAACCGGCGCCACCTGCTGGCCCGGGACATGGTGGAGAACGAGCGCTCCACGGCGATCAATCCCGGCGAGGCGGTGGAGGAGAAGGTCTCCCTCTCCGACCGCTTCGGCCTCTGGCTCGGCTTCCACAAGTGCAGCCAGGACGAGTATCTGGCGATGATCCGCGCCTATGTCGCGCGCCATGGTCTGCGCGCCGAGCCGGACCGGGTCCGCGCGGAGGCCCTCGAATGGGCGACCACCCGCGGCTCGCGCTCGGGCCGGACCGCGTTCCAGTTCATCCAGGATCTCGCCGGGCGCCTGGGGCAGCGGCTGGAGGGCTGAGGCGGGTCCGCGCGCCGGCGACCCGGACCACCATAGAAAAGGGGCAGGGAACGCCGTCCCCTGCCCCGACGGCGCGACCCGGATGCAGGCCGCGCCGGATCAGTCGGAAAAGATCAGTCCTTGAGATCGGCCGGCACCTTGCCGCCGTTCTCCTCGAGCTTCTTGATGACCTGCTTGTGCAGCCAGACGTTCATCGTGGCCGAGTCCTCCTTGTCGCCGGTGTAGTGCAGTTCGTCGGCGAGCTGCTTGCGGGCGGTGAGGCTCGAATCGAGGTCGAGGAGCTTCATCAGGTCGACGATCGAGGTGCGCCAGTTCAGGGTCTGCGAATTCTTGGCCGCCATGCCGTTGAGCACCTGCTCGACGTCGACGGGGCCGCCGGCC
This sequence comes from Methylobacterium sp. Leaf88, assembly GCF_001422795.1. Lineage (NCBI taxonomy): Bacteria > Pseudomonadati > Pseudomonadota > Alphaproteobacteria > Hyphomicrobiales > Methylobacteriaceae > Methylobacterium > Methylobacterium sp. Leaf88. Next base: position 49,680 of record NZ_LMMK01000022.1, read on the forward strand.
GGGGCGCCGGTGCTGGTCGGGGTCGAGGCGGGGGCGTCCGAACCGCCGGCGGAGGGCTGTGCGTTCGCCTCGGACGGCTTGGCCTGCGCGTCGCCGCCGCCGAACGGATGGAGGATCTTGCTGACGATGCTGCCGAGGAGGCTCATAACAGGTTTCCCTCAATCTCACGTCGGCGGCCGGTGCCGCGACGGGGTGACAACGGGGTGGGTCCGGACCCGTTCCCGTAACGGGACGGATCCCGAAGGCGGCGCGGGCGAATTCGACGGGCTCTCGACCTTGCCGGCCCGCCCGCAACCCTTCGCCGGCGGGAGATTCATCTTCTCCTTCGCGCATGCGGTGGAGATGAAAACGCCAAACATCCGGGGTGGGGCGCCGAGACCGGAGCGGATTCTTGCGCTGACGCCCCGTGCGTGCCACTGCGCGGCATCCTCCTGGCCGGCCCCGCGCCGCCGCACGCCGTCCCGCCGCGTGCGCGCCCGGGTTCGGCCCGCCCCCGACCGGAACCACCCGATGCGCCCGACCCGCCGTACCGTCACCTTCGCCGCGACCTTCTTCGCCGCCACCCTCGCCGCCAGCGCGGGCCTCCTCGCCGCCGGACCGGCCGCGGCGCAGACCGCCGCGCCGGTCCCGGTCCGCATCGGCGTCATCCCGGTGATCGGCGCGGCGCCGATCTTCGTGGCCAACGGCGAGGGCTGGCTGAAGGAGGCGGGCCTCGCACCCACCTTCACCACCTTCGAATCCGGCCCGAACATGATCCAGGCCCTGGCCTCCGGCACCATCGACGTCTACGTCGCCGGCGTCGCGCCGCTGGCCGTCGCCCGCACCAAGGGCATCGACGTGCGGGTGGTGGCCGCCACCGCCATCGAGGAGATGGTGTTCGTGGCCGGCCCGAAGCTCGCGCCCTACTTCGCCGACGGCGCCGACAAGGCGCAGGCCTTCGCGCAGTTCCGGGCCAAGGAGGGCAAACCCGCCCGCCTCGCCACGCAGCCGCCGGGCTCGGTGCCCAACACCACCCTGCAGCACTGGCTCTGGCAGGTGGCCAAGGCCGACAAGGCCAATGCCGAGGTGGTGGCGATGGGCATCGACGCGACCCAGCAGGCCATGCTGGCCGGGGCCGTCGACGGCGCCTCGATCCGCGAGCCGGCGCTCACCATCGTGCAGATGCGCAACCCCGCCATCAAGCTCGTCGCCACCGGGGGCGAGATGTTCCCCGACCAGCCGGGCACCGTGGTGGGCGTGTTCGGGGCCTTCGCCGACAAGAACCCCGCCGCCGTGGAAGGCCTGGTGAAGGCCGTGGTGCGCGCCACCGAGCTCCTGAAGAGCGATCCGGCCCGCGCGGCCAAGCCCGTGGAGGCGGCGCTGGGCAAGGGCATCACCGACACCGCCACCATCACCCGGGCGCTGACCTCGCCGGCGGCGAAGTTCACCGCCGACCCGCGCCAGATCATCGCGGCCACGAAGGCGATGCAGGCCTACCAGGTCTCGATCGGCACCCTCGACAAGGACGTCCCCCTGGAGGGCCTGTTCGAGCCGAAATACTACGAGGCCGCCACGAAGCGCTGAAGGCCCCCGTCAGCCCCGGTCCCGGGCGCGCTGCGCCTGGGTGAGCCCGCCATAGCCCCAGGACTCCGCCGGGACCTCGTTCACCACCACGTAGGTGGCGAGGGGCAGGGCCGCCCCGAGGGTCTCGGCGAGCAGCCGGTGCGCCGCCGCGAGGAAGGCCGCCTTCTGGGCCGGGCTGTTGCTGCCGGCCGTGACCGTGGCCTCGAGATGGGCCGCGGTTTCCACCGGTTCCGCGCCGATGCTCCAGGCCCCGGGCGCCGTGCCCTCCACCAGCACCGCCGTCAGGTCGGCGCGCTTGCCCAGGACCTCGGCCATCAGGGCGGTGACGCCCCCCTGGAGTGCTTCGCGGGCGCGCCCGCTCGGGGGCGGGCCGGAGAGGGTGACGCGGACGAACGGCATGGGGGGCTCCTGCGGATGGGGTTCGCGGGGTGTGGTGTTGACCCATCCAGGCTTAGAGGCGCAGCATCGTCGCGAAAATCGCGAAGATCCGAACGGATCGTTTGGGAAAACCGAATGGTCGCCACCAGCCTCGACCTCGATGCCCTGCGCAGCTTCGTCGCCGGAATCGACCTCGGCAGCTTCGCAAAGGCCGCCGACCGCCTCGGCCGCTCGCCGTCCACCCTCAGCCTGCAGCTGCGCAAGCTCGAGGCGCAGCTCGGCCAGCCGCTGACCCGGAAGTCCGGCCGGGGCCTCGCCCTGACCGAGGCCGGCGAGGCCCTCCTCGGCCCGGCCCGGCGCCTGCTCGCCCTCAACGACGAGACCCTGGCCCGGCTGCGCGAACCGGCGCTGGCCGGCACCGTCCGCCTCGGCCTGCCGCAGGATTTCGCCGAGACCTGGCTGCCGGGCCTCCTGGGCCCCTTCGCGCGCCAGCACCCCGGCGTGCAGGTGGAGGTGCGGGTGGAGACCAACGCCGCCCTGCTGGCGGGGCTTCAGGCCGGGCGCCTCGACCTCGTGCTGGCCTGGGAATCCGGCGCCGTGCCGTCGGAGGCCTGGCCGGGCCCGGCGCCGCTCGCGCGCCTCGACCTGCCGATGGCCTGGATCGGGCCGCGGGACGGGTTCGTGCGCGCGCCCGACGCGACCCTGCCCCTGGTCGCCTTCGCCGCGCCGTGCCTGTTCCGCCAGGCCGGCCTGCGGGCCCTCGACGGGGCCGCGATCCCGTGGCGGGTCGCCTTCGCGTCGCCGAGCCTCACGGGGCTCTGGGCCGCGGTGGCCGCCGGCCTCGGCATCGCCCTGCGGGTGCCCCACGGGCTGCCGCCGACCCTCCGCGCCCTGGAGCCGGCCGAGGCCAACCTGCCGGCGCTGCCCCGGATCGGTCTGTCGCTGCGGGCCTCGACCGGGCGCCGCTCCCCGGCGCTGGACCGCCTCGCGGAGATGCTGCGCGCGGCGATGGCCCCAGGTCTGTTCAGCTGAGAGCCTGTTCGCCCGCGGGCCTACTCGGCGGCGAACAGGCCCGGCAGGCCGGATTCCGCGGCCGGCGGCGCCGCGGCCGCGGCGCCGGACTTGGCCTCGACCGGCGCCTTCGGATCACCGGGTCCGGTCTCGCAGGCCAGGGCCGGCAGGGCGACGATGCGGTTGCCGCGGTAATCCATGCGGCACACGATGGTGCCGCGGGTCTCCACATAGGCGAGCAGGCGCCGGGCCCGGCCGGGCGAGCGGCTGCCGATCGCCCGGGCCAGGGCCTCGTCGCCGGGACAGGGCTCGCCGGCGAGGGCCGCCCGGGCCAGCAGCAGGAACAGGCCCTGGACCTCGTCCGGCAGGGTGGCGGCGACCCCTTGCGCCTCCTCCCAGCGCCCGTCCGCCTCGTCCGGGGCGACGTCGGCCCCGTCGAACCCGGCCCGGGCGACCCCGAGGCGGCGGCGGAAGGCGGCCAGGCTGATCGCCTCGCCGTCGAGGCCGCGCATCCGGCAGCGCACGAGGAAGTCCTGGTAGACCACCGCCACCGGCTGGCCGCCGGCATCCGGGTCGGCGGCGATGCCGCGCAGGACCGCGTCGAGCCCGGCGCGGATCTCGTCCTCGCTCATCGGCTCGGGCGCCTCCACCGGCTCCGGACGGTAGGCGCTGAGCTCGCGCATCAGATCGGCCGGGGTGGCGCGCGGGGTCGGCGGCGTGCGCGGCGCCGGCGCCCAGGCCAGGGTCGGTTCGTCGGGCGAGCGGGTGAGGATGAGGGCGCGCAGGTCCGCATCCGCCGGGGCGGGCAGCGGCACGAGCTTCGGCGAGCCGGAGCGCGCCGAGGTCGTCACCGGGCCGATGCGCAGCGCCAGGGGCCGCCGGCTCAGGGCCGGGCCGAGCGCCACGAACTCGCCCCGGGACAGGTCGCGAAAGCGCTCGGCCCCGCGCCGGTCGAGGCCGAGGAGGTCGGCGGCGCGGGCCATGTCGATGTCGAGGAAGGTGCGGCCCATCAGGAAGTTCGTGGCCTCGGCCGCCACGTTCTTGGCGAGCTTGGCCAGGCGCTGGGTGGCGATGATGCCGGCCAAGCCCCGCTTGCGGCCCCGGCACATCAGGTTGGTCATGGCCCCCAGCGAGGCCTTGCGGGCCTCGTCGGAGACGTCGCCGGCGGCCGCCGGCGCGAAGATCTGGGCCTCGTCGACCACGATCAGGGCGGGGTGCCAGTGGGTGCGCTCGGCCTCGAACAGCCCGCCCAGGAAGGCGGCCGCGGCGCGCATCTGCGCCTCCATGTCGAGGCTCTCCAGGGTGAGCACCACCGAGACCCGGTGCGCCCGCACCCGCGCGGCGATGGCCTGCAGGTCGGCCTCCCCGTGGGCGCCGTCCACCACCACGTGGCCGTAGGCCTCCGCCAGGGTGACGAAGTCGCCCTCGGGGTCGATCACCACCTGCTGCACCGCGCCGGCGCTCTGCTCCAGCAGGCGCCGCAGCAGGTGCGACTTGCCCGAGCCCGAATTGCCCTGGACCAGGAGACGCGTCGCCAGGAGCTCCTCGAGGTCGAGGCGCGCGGGCTCCGCCCCCGGCCCCATGCTCAGACCCATCTCGATGCCGACCGTCATGCCTGCTCCGGCTCCCGCGCGGAGGCTGGTCCTCCGCACCTCCTGGCTCTCGCACGAAGACCTTAACACGCGCGCCATCGGGCCGGTCCGTCGCGCGGGCCCGGCATCCACAGGCCAGGGGCCGCACCCGGCGCGCAGACAGAGCCGGCGGCCCCCTTTGTTCCTCTTTCGTTCGAGGCACCTTGGAAGGCAATGCGGAGGATAAGCCTCTTGTCCTAGGTTGAAGAACCTAGGCGCAATATCCTAGGTATCTTGGCCTTGACCGACGCGATCCCAGAGCCCCTGCTGGAACAAAGGAGGAACGCGGGCCGGCGCGGAGAGCGGCCGGCGTCGAGGCGCCCCGCAGGCATCACCCCGCAGGCATTAAACTGCACCCGCGGCAAAGGCCGCCCTTGCCGCGTCGCCGGCCTGATCCAGTTAATCCCCCCATGAACCCAGTCCTCGTCGTCGCCCTCGTCTGCGCCTCCACCGTCCAGGCCCCGGATTGCTCGCGGGACACGGCGCTCGACATCATCACGGGCCCCGCCCACACCCTGCAGGAATGCCTGATGCAGGGGCCCGTGCTCGCCGCCAATGCGGGGCACGGCAACGACCAGGGCACCTACGTGAAGACGCGCTGCGAGCCGCGGCGCTGACGCGGCGCTCCCGGAGACCGGACACGCCATGGACGACGTCGACCCCGACCGCGCGGTGATGATCCGCCTGCGCGCCCGCCTCGCGGTGGTGGAGCGCGCGGCCTGGTTCGGCCTGGTCCAGGCCATGCGGACGCAGCCCGCCGAGACGGAGGCCTATCTCACGGCCGAGCGGGCCAAGTGCGCGGAGGGCTTCGGCCAGCGCGGCTGGGCCGCCGACCTGACGGAGGCCGAACGCCGCCTGCTCGGGGCCGAGGTCGATGCCGGCCTCGCCGGCCTCATCGCGGATTCGAAGGCCGAACTCGGCCAGACGTGAACCGGGCCGAGCCCGAATCGCGCCGAGCCTGAACCGGCCGGCCCTGTCTCGAACCGGTCACGTCCCGAAGCGATCCCGCCAGGCCGGCGGCCCGGTCCATCCGGGCGGCACCGTCGCGCGATGCACGCCGATCGCCACGGCGCGCGCCAGGGTTCGGGCGGCCGCGTCGCCGATGCGGGCGAGGTCGGTGACGGGATCGGCCAGCGCCACCCGCCCGGTGGAGACCGCGAAGACGACGTCGCCGTCCAGCGGCGTGTGGACCGGGCGGATCGCCCGGGCGAGGCCGTCCTGGGCCATCACGGCCAGGCGGCGGGCCTGGGCCTTGGTGAGGGCGGCGTCGGTGGCCACCACCGCCAGGGTGGTGCTCGCCCCGGCCAGCGCCTTGCGCGGCGGCCAGGCGAAGGCATCGGCCGGCATCGCGGCGGGCAACCCGAGGCCCTCGAATTCGTCGCCCACCTCGTCGGCGCCGGCCCAGAAATGCGGCCCCTCCCCCAGCGTCACCCGGCCGAAGGCGTTCACCGCCACCAGCGCCCCGACCCGCACGGGCGATCCGCTCTCGGCCGGCCCCCCGGCCGCGACGCCGGCGGCCGCGAGGCCCGCGACGACCGCCGAGGCGGAGCCGAGGCCGCCCTTCAGGTTGGCGGTGGCCGCCCCCGTCCCGGCCCCGACGGAACCGAGGGCGAACGCCCGCGTGGCGGCGAGGGCCGCCGCGTAGCCGAGGTCGCGGTAGGGCGAGAACCGGCCCCAGGCCTTGTCGCCGCCGTTGAGGAGGTCGAACAGGATCGCGGCCGGCACGATCGGCACCCGCGCCGGGCCGATCGCGAAGCCGCGCCCGGTCTCGGCGAGGTGGGCGACGACGCCCGCGGCGGCGTCGAGGCCGAAGGCCGAGCCGCCGGAGAGCACCAGGGCGTCGATGCGCTCCAGGGTGCGCTCGGGATCGAGGAGGTCGGTCTCGCGGGTGCCGGGGCCGCCGCCGCGCACGTCGACGCCCGCCACCACGGGCGCGTCGAACAGGAGCGCGGTGACCCCGCTGGCGAGCCGCGGATCGCTGGCGTGGCCGACCCGGAGGCCGGCGATGTCGGTGATGCGGTTGGTCGGCACGGGTCACCTCCTCCCGGGGGGGCCAGGATCGCACGCGGCGGGGCTTCGGGCGAGGGGTTCGGGGCGAGGGGTTCCGGCGCGGGCCCTCAGCCGGCCCGCGCCTGCCGGGCGGCGCGATAGGCGTCGGCGGCGTAGATCGCCAGCGCCAGCCAGATCAGCCCGAACAGCACCATCCGGTGCGGCTCCAGCCGCTCGCCGTAGACGAGGGTGCTGAGGAGGAGGAGGCAGGAGGGCGCGAGGTACTGCATCAGCCCGAGCGTCGCCAGGGTGAGCCGCTCGGCGGCCGCCGCGAACCAGATCAGCGGCAGGGCCGTGGTGACTCCGGTGAGCAGGATCAGGCCGGCCCGCACGGGGTCGCCCTGGATCACCGGCGGCGCGAAGGCCGCGAGGTAGAGCAGCGCCACCGGCAGGAGCACCAGCGTCTCGGCGGCGAAGCCCACCATGGCGTCGACGCCCACGACCTTGCGGGCGAGCCCGTAGAGCGAGAAGCTGCCGGCCAGCGCGAGCGAGACCCAGGGCAGGCTGCCCGCCAGGGCGACGGCCAGGAGCACGGCGCCGGCGGCCAGCGCCACCGCCGCGGCCTGGACCGGGCGCAGGCGCTCGCCCAGCACCAGGGCGCCCAGGCCGACGCTCATCAGCGGGTTGATGAAGTAGCCGAGACTGGCGTCGAGCATGTGCCCGGACTGCACGGCCCGGAGGTAGAGGAGCCAGTTCACGCCGATCAGGCCGGCCGACAGGACGAGGAGCCCGTGGCGGCGCACCAGGGGGAAGGGGGTCCGGATCCGGCGGCGCAGGGCCACGAGCAGGCCGGCGACGAGCAGGCTCGACCAGACGATGCGGTGGGCCAGGATGCTGGGGGCCGGTACGGCGTCGAGCAGGCGGAAATGCACCGGGACCACGAGGCCCCAGCTGAGATAGGCGCCGAGCGCGTAGATCAGACCCAAAGGCCGCCTCCCCTTGCCGCCGGCCCTTTGCCGGCGGCCTCGCCGCGGCCCGCGGGGGGACCGGGCGCGGCTTATAGCAGGCGTTCAGGGATGCGCCCCGTGCGGGATGGCGCATGGCGGGGGCGCTCGGGGCGCCCGGCGGGCTCAGCGCGTGCGCGCGAGGGTGACGGCGGGGTCGCCGCGCATGAGGGCGTTCAGGCGCTCGGTGTCGAAGCCCTCGGCGGTTTTTTTCGCCGGCTTCGGGGCCGGCGCGGCGGCGACCTTGGCCACGGGCTTGGCCGGGGCCCGACCCGCCGTCTCGCGGGCAGGGGTTTCGCGAGTGGTGGAGGCCTTGGGCACGGGCGGACGGGTGACGGTCTGGCGGGCGACGGCGTCGCGCCCGAGGATGTCGCTGATCGAGGGGCCGGTCTCGGCCGGGAGCGCGCCCGTCACGGTGGGCTCGGGCGGGCGGAGCCGGGTGAGGGCGGCCACCGGCACGGCCGCCCGGGGCGCCGGATGGTCGAGCCGGTCGACGCAGGCGAAGGCGATGACCAGGGCGCTGCCGCCGAAGACGCTGCCGACGACGATGTTCCGCAGGATACGCAAGGGACGGGCTTCCCGGATACGCGAGTACCGGGATGGATTTAGCGCATCGGCGTTAACGAACCGGAGCGTCCGGTTTCGCGAACGGTCCTGCGCCGGCACAACTCCGCCGGGGCCACGCCCGCAGCGCGGGGCCTCCCGTCCCTCAGAGAAGACGCGCGAGAAATTCCCGGGTGCGGGGATGCTCGGGCCGGTCGAAGAAGGCCTGCGGCGGCGCGACCTCGACGATCTGGCCCGCGTCCATGAACACCACCCGGTCGGCGACCCGCCGGGCGAAGCCCATCTCGTGGGTGACGCAGAGCAGGGTCATGCCGCGTCCCGCGAGATCCGTCAGGGCGTCGAGCACCTCCTGCACCATCTCGGGGTCGAGGGCCGAGGTCGGCTCGTCGAAGAGCATCACCGCCGGGTCGAGGCAGAGGGCGCGGGCGATGGCCACCCGCTGCTGCTGCCCGCCGGAAAGCTGGCCGGGGTAGCGGTCCGCCAGATCCGCGACGGCGAGGCGTTCGAGTTCGTCCCGCGCCCGCGCCTCGGCGGCCCGGCGCCCGATGCCGCGCCCGTGGATCGGCGCCAGGGTGCAGTTCTCCAGCACGGTGAGGTGGGCAAACAGGTTGAAGTGCTGGAACACCATGCCGACGGTCCGCCGCACCGCCGGGATGCGGGCCGGGGTGAGGTCCTGGCCGGCGACCCGGATCGTGCCGCCCTGGTGGGCCTCGAGGCCGTTGACGCAGCGGATCAGGGTCGACTTGCCCGAGCCCGAGGGGCCGCAGATCACGATTCGCTCGGATTTCGCCACCGTGAGGGAGACCTCGCGCAGGACGTGGGCGGTGCCGAACCACTTGTTCACGCCGCGGAACTCGACGGCGGGGGTCTTGAGATCAGGGGTCGCGGGATCAGGGGTCGCGGGGCCGTCCGTCACGACCGGCCCCGCTCGCCGGCGGCCAGACGCCGCTCGATGAAGGCGGCGTAGCGCGCCATGGAAAAGCAGACCGCGAGATAGAACAGGGCCGCGAAGGCGTAGGCCGTGGCGGGGATCGTCGGCGCCGACCAGCGCGGATCGGCACGCGCCGCCTCCAGCACCCGGATGAAGTCGGCCAGACCCACGATGGAGACGAGCGTCGTGTCCTTGAACAGGCCGATCAGGGTGTTGACGATGCCGGGCACCACCACCTTGAGGGCCTGGGGCAGGATCACGAGGCGCAGGGCCTGCCATCGGGTGAGGCCCAGCGCCAGGGCCGCCCGCCCCTGCCCCTCGGGGATCGCCTGCAGGCCGCCGCGCACCACCTCGGCCATGTAGGCGGAGGCGAACAGCGCGATGCCGACGAGCGGGCGCACCAGCCGGTCCACGGTGAGGTCCCCGGGCAGGAACAGCGGCAGCATCACGTTGGCCATGAACAGCACGGTGATCAGCGGCACCCCGCGCCAGAACTCGATGAAGCCGATGCAGGCGTATCGCAGCACCGGCAGTTCGGAGCGCCGCCCCAGGGCCAGCAGGATGCCCAGCGGCAGGGCGGCGACGATGCCGACGAGCGAGACCACCAGGGTCACCAGCATGCCGCCCCACAGGCTGGTGGCGACGGGGGCGAGGCCGAGGACGGAGGCGCCCGAGAGCAGCCAGACCGACAGGATCGGGCCCACCAGGAAGACGAAGACCGCCCCGAGGCCGCGCTTGGGCGCGTCGAGCCACAGCATCCAGACCGCGCTGACCGCCACGAGGCCGAAGAACAGGTTCGGCCGCCAGCGCTCGGCCGCCGGGTAGGAGCCGTAGACGAGGTAGTTGATCTTGTCGCCGATGAAGGCCCAGCAGGCGCCCACCGGGTGCCCGGCGGTCGCCGGCCGGCAGGCCTCGCCCGACGTCCCGCTCCAGACCGCGTCGGTGACGAGGAAGCGGATCGCCGGCGGCAGCAGGAGCGCCAGCCCGGCCAGGACCACCAGGGTGGCGAGCGTGTTGCCGGGGCCCGAGAACAGGTTGTCCCGCAGCCAGCCGACGGGGCCGCCGGTCCGGCGCGGCGGCGGGGCCGGGGGCAGCAGGGTCTCGCGGACGATGGTCATGGACAGACCGGACTCATGGGGACCCCGGATTCATCGCATCCCCGGGGCCGCGCGGCGGTTGTAGGCGTTCATCAGCGCGGCGAGGCCGAGGCTCAGGGTCAGGTAGACCGCCATGGTGATCGCCACGACCTCCACGGCCTGGTTGGTCTGGTTGAGCACCGTGCCCATGAAGACGTGGACGAGGTCGGGATAGCCGATCAGCACGGCCAGGGACGAGTTCTTCGTGATGTTGAGGTACTGGCTGGTGAGCGGCGGCACGATCACCCGCATCGCCTGGGGAATCGTGACGAGCGCCAAGGTCTTGGCCCGGCTCAGGCCCAGGGCGGCGGCCGCCTCCCCCTGGCCCCGGGCCACGCTGTTGAGGCCGGCGCGCACGATCTCGGCGATGAAGGCCGCCGTGTAGGTGGAGAGCCCGAGGAGCAGCGCGGCGAATTCCGGCAGGATTCCGAGCCCGCCCTCGGGTCCGTAGGGACCGGGCGCCGGCCAGGCGACCGGCACGGGGTGCCCGGCGCGGGCGAGACCGATCCAGGCGAGCGCCGGCAGGCCGAGCACCAGGGCGAGGGCCGGCCCCACGACCGGGCCGGGTGCGGCCCCGGCCTCGACGCGGCGGGCCCTGCGGCGCGCCCAGGCGCCCGACAGGACGATCCCCGCCAGGACGGCTGCGGGCACGAGCCAGGCGACACCGGAAAATTCCGGGCGGGGCAGGACCAGCCCGCGCTGGCTGAGATAGGCCCCGCCCCAGGCCGCCGGACGCTGCGCCTCGGGCAGCGCCACCCGCACGGCCACGTACCAGACCAGGAGCTGGAGCAGCAGCGGCAGGTTGCGCAGGGTCTCGACATAGGTGGCCGCCAGGGTCCGGACGAGCCAGTTCGGCGACAACCGGGCGATGCCCACGGCGAATCCGATCAGCGTGGCCAGCCCGATGGCGAGGCCCGAGACCAGCAGGGTGTTGAGGAGCCCGACGCGGAACGCGTCGAGATAGGTCGCGGTCGCGGCGGCGTAGGGGATCAGCCGCTGGCTGATGTCGAACCCCGCCGAGCGTCCGAGGAAGCCGAAGCCGGCGGTGATGCCCTGGCGCGCGAGTTTTTCGGACGCGTTGGTGGCGGCGACATACGCGAGCGCGGCGAGCGCGAGCGCGGCGAGGGCCTGGAGCGCGAGGGCGCGCGGGGATCGAGGCACGCGCCGACCTCCCCGCGCACCCCTCCCCCCGCTGCGGGGGCGGGTCCGCCCGGACGCGCGGTCCATCCCATCCCCCCTCACCGGATCGGCGGCCCGTAGTGCAGGCCCCCGTTCGTCCAGAGCGCGTTCAGCCCGCGCGGGATCTTCAGGGGCGTCCCGTCGCCGAGGTTGCGGGCGAAGACGTCGCCGTAATTGCCGACGTGGCGGACGATCCGGTAGGCCCAGTCGCCGGTCAGCCCGAGGCCCTGGCCGTACTTGCCCTCCAGCCCGAGGATGCGCTTGACGTCCGGGCTCAGGGTCTCGCCCCGGAGCCGGTCCACGTTCTCCTGCGTGATGCCCGCCTCCTCCGCGTCGAGCATGGCGTAGTGGGTCCAGGCGACGAGGTCGCGCCAGGCATCGTCGCCCTGGCGCACGCCGGGCGCGAAGGGCTCCTTGGAGATCGCCTCGTCGAGGATCACGTGCGCCTCCGGGTGGGCGGTCTTCAGGCGCTCGCCGAAGAGGGAGGACTTGTCCGTGGAGTAGGCGTCGCAGCGGCCGGATTCGTAGGCGCCCAGGGTCTGCTCGCTGTTGGCGAAGGTGACCACCTGGTAGGTCAGCCCGCGGGTGCGGAACCAGTCGGCGGTGTTGAGCTCCGTGGTGGTGCCCTGCTGCAGGCAGATCGTGGCCCGGTCGAGCTGCTTCACCGCCGTGACGTTCAGGGATTTGCGCACGAGAAACCCCTGCCCGTCGAAAAAGGTGATCACCGGGAAGTTCATCGCGGCGGTGTCGCGCGACAGGGTCCAGGTGGTGTTGCGGGCGAGCACGTCGATCTCGCCCGATTGCAGGGCGGTGAAGCGCGCGGCCGAGGATTGCGGGATGAAGCGCACCGCGTCGGGATCGTCGAAGATCGCCGCGGCGAGCGCCCGGCAGAAATCCACGTCGAGCCCGTGCCAGCGCCCCTGCCCGTCCGGCATGCTGAAGCCCGCCACCCCGCCGCTGACCCCGCAGACGAGGTGCCCGCGCGCCTTGACCTGGGCGAGGGTGTCGCCTTGCGCGAGCGCCGGAGACGCGGCGAGCAGGGCGGCGAGGAGCGGGATCGACAGGGATCGCATGCGCGCATTGCAGGGCATCGGCGGCCGGGGTCAAGCCAGGGGCCGGGCGTCGGGCCCAAGACCAGGGGGCCCCAAGACCAAAGGATCGGGCCGCGTGGCTTGTCCGGCCGGCACCCGCCGGATATCCTTCGCCCATGTCCGTCGAAGTCTTCTATCTCCTGCGAAAGGACGAGCCTGGGGTCGATCTCCGGGAACTCGATGACGTCGTGCTGCTGGCCGACGCGCGGACGGATGACGGAACACTGATCCAGGCCGGCACGGAGGGAACCGTGGTGGCCGTCTGGCAGGACGGATCAGCCTACGAGGTCGAGTTCGCCGAGCCCGAAGGCGCCCTCGCGACGGTTCGGGCCACCGGAATCAAGCGGATCGGGCGCCGGGCGGCTTGAGCGGGCCGGCGGCCTCTCCGACGCGGTTCACGATCCGCAACAACAAGCTCGTCGACTACCTGTTGGACCTCTCCCATCCACGGGGCGGCTCGAAGGCACGCTTCTTCCTGGCCTTCGGCTTCAGCCGGGACAGACCGATGGAACTTGCCGACGCCCTGGCCGACCACGTCCTCAGGACGGAGGGACGCCCGCAGAATCTGACGGAGAACGGCCCGACCAAGCTCGTCTTCGAAGGGCGGCTTCGCGCGCCGAACGGCCGGGAGCCCTGGGTGCGCTCGGTCTGGCAAGTCGAGGCCGATGGCGTCGCCAGGCTCGTGACGGTCGTTCCCCTGAGGCGCGCGGACGAGGAGGCCTGATCCGGCCGCCCGGCTTGACGCCGGCGCGCGGGCCGGGCTTCGGTCGCCGCACGCTCACCCCTCGCCCACCGGTGCCGATGTCGAACACCCCTCCCCGCGACCCCGCCCGCTTCGGGGCGAGCACCCGCCTCGTCCATGCGGGGCGCGATCCCTCCGCCCAGCACGGCTTCGTCAACACGCCGATCTATCGCGGCTCGACGGTGCTGTTCCCGACCTACGACGACCTCCAGCACCGGCGCGGGCGCTACGATTACGGCACCTCCGGCACGCCGACGACGGATTCGCTGACCCAGGCCTGGAGCGAGCTCGCGGGCGCGGCCGGCACCGTGCTGACGCCGTCGGGCCTCGCCGCCCTGACCGTGGCCCTGATGGCGGTGGTCTCGGCCGGCGACCACCTGCTGGTCAGCGATTCCGCCTACCGCCCCACCCGCATCTTCTGCGACGGCGTCCTGAAGCGCTTCGGGGTCGCGGTCGAGTACTACGATCCCCTGATCGGCGCCGGCATCGGCGCCCTGATGCGCGACACCACCAAGGCCGTGCTGGTGGAGGCCCCGGGCTCGCAGAGCTTCGAGATGCAGGACGTGCCGGCCATCGCCGAGATCGTGCACGCCCGGGGCGCCGCCGTCATCATGGACAACACCTGGGCGACGCCGCTGCTGTTCCCGCCCCATGCGCGCGGCGTCGACATCGCGGTGGAGGCCGGGACCAAGTACCTCTCCGGCGGCTCGGACCTGCTCCTCGGCCTGACCTCGGCCAACGCGCAATACTGGCCGGCCCTGCACCGGACCTTCGAGCACTTCGCCATGTGTCCCGGCCCGGAGGACGTGTTCCTGGCCCTGCGGGGCCTGCGCACCATGGCCCTGCGCCTGCGCGAGCACGGGGCCCAGGGGCTCGCCATGGCGCGGTGGCTCCAGGCCCGGCCGGAGGTGGCCCGCGTGCTCCACCCAGGCCTCCCCGACGATCCCGGCCACGCCATCTGGAAGCGCGACTTCTCCGGTGCCTCGGGCCTGTTCGGCGTCATCCTGAAGCCCGCCCCGGAGCGGGCCGTGGCGGCGATGCTCGACGGGCTCGAGCTCTTCGGAATGGGCTTCTCCTGGGGCGGCTTCGAGAGCCTCGTCATCCCGTTCGACTGCAGGACCTACCGCACCGCCACCCGGTGGGCCCCCGAGGGCCCGGCCCTGCGCTTCCACATCGGCCTGGAGGATGTTGCGGATCTGCAGGCGGATCTCGACGCGGGGTTTTCGCGGTTGCGCGCGGCGCTGTGAGCGGGCGCCGGCACGACGAAGCCGCAACGGATTTCTCCGGTCCGGCGCCGGCGGCCCCACCGCCGCCACCGAAAAACATTGACAATATTCCTATTGTGTGGTTCAGTCCGGGCACTCGCCTCCCACGCGGGAGGCCCCCCGGCGGACCGGGCCGGGGGGCTCGGGGGGAGGAGACGGCGCCCCGCGTCGATGGCCCGGTTTCGCCATCGCCCCGGGCCGCAACGGCGACGCAAGGCGTCTCGGACGGGAAGGCCGCACGGCTGCAAGGCCGCACGGCTGCACCCGGTCCCCTGAGGCGCACCGAGAGAGCGGACGGCCCGCCCACTACGAGGCGGGCTCGGGGCCACGCGCCCTGATCAGACGGCCGCCGGACCGCACCGCCCGCCAGGGCGGCGGATCCGGAGGGGGGCTGCCACAAGCCGGGTCGCCGGTGCCGAGAAGACGTCGTGACGAACCGGATCGGCCCCGCGAGGGGCCGGGCCGAGGGACGCCGGGGGACCGGCATACCTGTTTCCAAAACGTGGTCTCGCGGCGTCCCGCGTCTCCCGTTTCGCCGGGCGTTCGTTCCGCCCGGTCTCCGTGGGCCATCCCCCGCGCCGGCCCCGGCGGCGGGGCCGCGTCCCCGTGGCCGGGCCGCTCAACGCCCGGCGGCTCGGGGGCGGCGCGCCCTCAGGGCGCCAGCCAGACCCCGCGCCAGCCGTCGGCCCGCGCCCAGGCGGCCCGGCGGTGGCCGCGCCGGTCGAGGTAGAGGAATTCGAGGCGGGCGAGCGTGACCACCACGGCGCAGAAGTTCGGTCGGCCGAGGGTCAGGGCCGTCTCGGGGTCCGGCAGGGTGTAGGCATCGCCCGCGGGCAGGCGCGCGCCGGGGGCGGGGTCGGCGCCGTAGCAGACCCGGCTCATGGCCATCGACCCGGCCCAGGCCGCGTCGGCGAGCGCGTCGTCGCCGTGGAGCGTCGCGGGGCCCGACGCCCGGATCTGGATCTTGGCGGCGGAATCGTAGCCGTGCAGGGCCGCATGCCCGGAGGCCGCGATCTCGGAGGCCTTGTCCGAGCGGCGGTCGCAGTGGAAGCGCAAGGCGCCGGCCACCGGGTCGGCGTGCCGCAGCACCACGGTGCGCACCTGCGGGTGCCCCTGCGCGTCGACGGTGGCCAGCGCCGGCATGTGGAAGGCGTTGCGGCGGAAGCGCGGCCCCTCGACCAGCAGGCGCCAGACCTCGGCGAGGGCCGCGTCCAGGTCGTCGTGGAAGGGCGGCAGCGGGTCCATGGTCAGGGCGCCGCCCGGGCGGCGCGGCGCTCGCGCAGGATCAGGGCGACGTTGCGCAGGTAGATGAAAGTCGACAGCGCCTGCCCGAAGATGATCACCGGCTCGCGCCGCACGAGGCCGTAGACCAGGGTCATCAGGCCGCCCGCGATGGAGAGGAACCAGAAGGCGAGCGGCATCACGCTCTTGCCCGCCCGCTCGGAGGCGAGCCACTGCACCACGAAGCGGGCGCCGAACACCGCCTGGGCCAGGATGCCGAAGACCAGCCAGGCATCGAAGCGGGTGACGAAGACGTCGTAGACGTAGCCGCGCACGTCCTCGGCGAGCTGGATCAGCATGGCTCAGGCTCCCGTCACGTCCGTGACCCGCGGCGTCACGCGCTTGCGCCGGATCAGCCACCACACCCCGGCCAGGTCGAGGAGCCCGACCCAGAGGCGGTCGAACAGGCCGTATTTCGAGGTGCCGGTGAAGCGGGGCCGGTCGACCACGTCCCGGTGGACCACGCCGAAGCCCTCGCGGGCGACCAGCGCCGGCATGAAGCGGTGCTGCCCGTCGAAGAACGGGAGCGTCCCGTAGACGTCCCGGCGCACGAGTTTGTAGCCGCAGCCGGTGTCGCGGGTGGCGTCCTTCAGGATGCGCACCCGGACCCCGTTGGCGATGCGCGACTGGAGGCTCTTCAGCCGCCCGTCCTTGCGCCCGACGCGCTGGCCCTGGGCGAGGCCGACCCGCGCGCCGCCCGCCTCGATGGCCTCCAGCAGGGGCGCCAGGAAGGCCGGGTCGTTCTGGCCGTCGCCGTCCATCAGGGCGCAGACCGGCGCCCGCGCCACCGCGATGCCGCTGCGGATGCCGGCCGCCTTGCCGGCGGTGCGGTCGTGGGCGAGCACCCGCAGCCAGGGCCGTCCGCTCTGGGCCGCCCGCAGGGCCTCGGCGGTGCCGTCGGTGGAGCCGTCATCGACGTAGATCACCTCGAAGGGCGCCAGGGGCGCGCAGGCGGTCTCGAGTTCGGCGACGAGGCTCGCGATGTTGCCGGCCTCGTCCTTCACCGGGATGATCACGGAGAGGCGCATGGAGGTTCGATCCGAGGGAGGTCAGGGCGTCGCCGCGTAGGCCGAGAGGTCGACCCGGCGTCCGCCGTTGATGTTGAAGCCCGAGACGGTGCCGACCCGGTTGGGCGCCAGCCCGGCGGCCTTGACGGCGGCGTCGAACTCGCTCGCGAACCGGCCCTCGACGTAGACGAGGCGGCAGGCGTCCCCCCTGAGCGAACCGTCGCCCTTCAGGAAGTCGGCGGCCTCCGTGCCGGTGCCGAGCATGGCGAGGTCGGTGCCGATCAGGAAGACGAAGCTCGGCTCGCGGTAGCCGAGGCTGGCGACGCGGGGATGCGGGCAGGGCAAGGCATCGCGGATCGCCGCGAGGCGGGGCGAGACCTTGAGGGCGGCCATCACCGGCTGGGTCAGGCCGAACACGGCCGGCGAGAGCAGCATCGACGCCAGGACGCCGAGGCCGAGGGCGCGCTCGGGCAGGCCGCGGGCGAAGGCGCGCCAGGCCAGGGCGGCGACGGCGCTGGCGCCGAGCAGCAGGGGCAGCCCGGCCCAGGGCAGGGTCCGGTCGTAGGCGAAGGCGAAGGCCGAGAGGCCGAGGGTGAGGCCGACGGGGATCAGCACCACGAGCCCGGCGGTGAGGCGCGCGCCCCGGCGCTCGGGGTGCAGGGCGCCCGCGGCCAGCGCCCGCACGGTGAGGATGGCGATGGCCGGCATCAGCGGCAGCACGTAGTGGGGCAGCTTGGTCGGCACGATCTCGAACAGGATCCAGGTCGGCACGATCCAGGCGAGGAGGAAGGCGATGGCGGGCTCGCGCCGGTAGCCCCAGGCGAAGGGGGCGCTGAGCGCCGCGAAGGCGGCACCCGGCCAGAAGGTGCCGAAGAACGCCACCAGGTAGGCGCCGGGCGGGGCGAAGTGCTTCTCCGAGCCGCCCTGGACCTTGCTCAGCATGTCGTGGCCCACCGCCTCCCCGTAGAAGGCGCCGCCGCTCTTCCAGGTGATGGCCGCGAACCAGGGCGCCACGATCAGCAGGGTCAGCGGCAGGCCGAGGCCGGGCCGCAGGGCGCCGAGCCAGCGGCCGGAGCGCCACCGCAGCGAGAGGATCAGGGCCGGCAGGCCGCAGAACAGCGGCACCATCGGGCCCTTGATCAGGATGCCGAGGGCGAGGCCGAGCCAGAAGGTCAGCACCGTGGCGGTGTCGAGGGGGCCCTCGACGCGATGCCCCTCCGCGCGGTCGCGCCGGAGCCAGGCCCGGGCGAGGCCGCCGAAGGTCGCCACGGCGCAGGCGCAGAGCAGCGCGTCGGTCTTGGCCAGGCGCGCCTCGGCCGAGAGCACGACGCAGGCCCCGAACAGGGCGGCGGCGAGGACGGCGCCCCGCCGGGGCAGGAAGACCAGGGCCGACCAGTAGGTGAGGAGCACCGCCCCGATGGCGCCCAGCAGGGACGGGATGCGGTAGAGGGCGATGGTGGTGCGGGCGTTCGGCACGCCGAGCGCCTCGGCGGCGCCGACCACGGCGGCCTGGGCCCAGTAGATGCCCACGGGCTTCTTGTGCCGGGCCTCGGCCTGGAAGCGGATGTCGACGAGATCGCCGGTCTCCAGCATCTGCTTGGAGGCCTGGGCGAAGCGCGGCTCGTCCCGGTCCATGGGCTGGAGCGAGACGATCCCGGGCAGGAAGCAGACGAGGCAGAGGGCCACCAGGAGGGCGCAGGCCCGGGCATGGCTCCGGGCCGCGGCGGACAGGAGGCTGTCCGGGAACGCGAAGGCGTCCCCACGGGCCGGGCGGGGCACGGTGGCGCGGTCGGTCATGCGGGCGGATGGGCCGTCAGGGGGGACATACGCGGCTCCGGACCGGCACCCGACCCGGGAATCCGGTCGCTGATTCCGGTCGATGCCGCGAGGCCGGCGGTGTCGATGATGCGGCCGGGAATGTCAAATCTCCGGTTCCGCGGGGTCGCCGGCCGCCGCGCCCGGCCCCCCCGCCCCGGCCGCGCGGAACCGCTGGCGGCAGACGCCAGGCGCCACCGCCCCGTGGCGGAGGAAGCTGCGCCGCAGGGTCTCCTCGGAGCCGAAGCCGCAGCGCGCGGCGATGCGCTTCACCGGCAGCGCGGTCTCGGCCAGGAGCCGCCGGGCCGCCTCGACCCGCTGGCGCTCCAGGGCGCGGGCGGGGGTCAGCCCCGTGGCCGCCCGGTAGTGGCGGGCGAAGCCGCGCGGGCTCATGCCGGCCATCTCGGCCAGGCGCGGCACGGTGAGGTCCTCGGCGAGATGATCGGCGATCCAGGCCTGGAGGGCCTCGAAGCGGGCGCCGCCCGCCCCGGGCGACAGGACCTGCTGCGACAGGACGGTGCTGAACTGGGCCTGGCCGCCCGGGCGCTTGAGGAAGACGACGAGGTGGCGGGCGACCGCCAGCGCCGCGGCCCGGCCGAGATCGGCCTCCACCAGGGCCAGCGCCAGGTCGATGCCCGCCGTCACCCCGGCGGAGGTCCAGACCGCGCCGTCCCGGATGAAGATCGGATCCGGCTCGACCCGGGCCTCCGGATGGCGCCGCGCGAGCGCGTCGCAGCGGGTCCAGTGGGTCACGGCCCGGCGCCCGTCGAGGAGGCCGGCCGCCCCGAGCAGGAAGGCGCCGGTACAGACGGAGGCCACCCGCCGGGCGCAGGGTGCCCGGGCGGCGACCCAGGCGGGCAGCCCGTCCGCGATCGCCCCGTCGACGCCGCGCCCGCCGGCGACCACGAGGGTGTCCACGGGGGCCTCCGCCGCCGGCAGCGGCTCCGTCGCGAGGCCGAGCCCGGCGGAGCTCCGGACCACGCCGCCGCCCGCCGCCGCCACCCGCAGGGCATAGGGCGCCGGGGCCGCGCCCGCGAGATCGTTCGCCGTGGCGAACACTTGAAGCGGCCCCGACACGTCGAGGAGCTGCACCCCCGGGAAGGCGAGGATCTCGATGCGGCGGGGTTCGTGGCGCAAGGGTTCGTGGCGCAAGACTTCGTGGCGCAAGGGTTCGTCCGCGGTGCGATCTGGCAGGAAACGAGGCCTCTTGGTCATGTCGGCCGGAGCCTGCGGGGTTAGGGTCGTCCTGTCCAGACAGCCGGAGACAGTCCCGATGCCCCTCACGATCGGCCTTCTCGCCTTCCCCGACGTTCAGCAGCTCGACCTGACCGCGCCCTACGAGGTCTTCGTCGGGATTCCGGAGGCGCGGGTCCACCTCGTGGCCGCCGACCGGGCGCCGGTGACGAGTTCCACCGGCCTCGTGCTCGCCCCGACGCTGGCCATGGCCGACTGCCCGCAGCTCGACGTGCTCTGCGTGCCCGGCGGCCTCGGGGTGAACCGGCTGATGCGGGATGCGGCGGTCCTGGCCTTCCTGCGCGACCAGGCGGGGGGCGCCCGCTACGTCACCTCCGTCTGCACCGGGGCCCTGGTGCTCGGGGCGGCCGGACTCCTGCGGGGCCGGCGCGCCACCACCCACTGGGCCAGCCTCGACCTCCTGGCGGCCTTCGGGGCGATCCCGGTCGCCGAGCGGGTGGTGCGCGACGGCCCCCTCCTCACGGGGGGCGGCGTCACCGCCGGGATCGACTTCGCCCTGACCCTGGCGGCCGAGCTCGCCGGGCGGCCGGCGGCGGAGGCGATCCAGCTCGGCCTCGAATACGCGCCCGCCCCGCCCTTCGCCGCCGGCACGCCCGCCGGCACCGACCCCGCCGTGCTGGCGGCGGTGCGGGGACGCCTCGCCGCCGGCCGGGCCGAGCGGGAGCGCATCGTGGGCGCGATCACCGGGGCGACCGACATCGTCCCCTGGGGGCCGGCCGGGCCGTGAGGCGGGCCCGCCGGTCCTTTGCGCGTTCTTAAACGTATTCTGCGCGCCTAGCGGGCGGCACCGGCGGATCTAGAGTGCGCAAGACCTTGCCGGCCCTCGAGCGCGGGAGTGGACCATGACGACGGGCATCGCCACCGGCGCGGGCGCGACGCGGCGGGCGGACCTCCCCGATGCCCTGCGCATCGGGGCGATGGGCGCGATCCTGCTCTTCATCCTGATCGGGGCCGATCCCTTCCTCGACGGGACGGCGGCGGAGAACGCCGCCTCGCGGGCCGGCGGCAACCTCGTCAACCAGGGGCTGTTCCTGGTCATGGCGGGCATCGCGGCGGCGGCGCTGGCCTGGCGCGGGCGGAAGGCCCTGCGCCCCCTGGCCACCCTGCCGATCCTGGCGATGCTGGCCTGGATCGGCGTCTCCACCGCCCTCTCGATCGAACCCGCGGTCTCGGCGCGGCGCCTCGTCTCCCTCGTCATCATGTTCGGCGGGGTGGTGAGCGTGCTGGTGCTCGCCCGCGACGCGCGCCAGTTCGCCCAGGTCCTCGGCGGCACCGTCCTCCTCGTGCTGGCGACCTGCTACCTCGGCCTCGTGCTGGTGCCCGAGCGCGCCATGCACACCGCCCTCGACCTGATCGAGCCCGAGCACGCGGGCAGCTGGCGCGGCGTCTTCGCCCACAAGAACGGCGCCGGCGCGGCCATGAGCCTGTTCATCATCGTCGGGCTGTTCTGGGCCGGGATGGGCCAGCGCCTCCTGGGCTACGCGGTCGTGGGGCTGGCGGGGGTGTTCCTCGTCTTCACCAACGCCAAGACCTCCCTGGTCATGACTCCGGCGGTGGTCGGCCTGACCTGGGCCTGCACCCTCTCGGCCTCGGGCACCTGGCGCCGCCTGATCCTCCTCGGCCCCCTGGCGCTGCTGCTCCTGCTCACCGTGGGCTCGGTCCTGTCGCCCAGCCTCGGCGCCCTGGTGGCGGGCCTGGCCGCCGACCCGACCTATACCGGCCGCACCGAGATCTGGCGCTTCGCCCTCGACAACATCGCCAAGAAGCCGCTCACCGGCTTCGGCTACGGCGCCTTCTGGGAAAGCGTGTTCTACGGCGGCGGCGGCGAGGCCACGACCTGGGTCAACCGCGCCACCGACGCCCATGACGGCTACCTCAACACCGCCCTGGAGAGCGGCCTGCCGGGCCTCGCCCTCACGGTGTGGTGGATGGTGCTGGCCCCCCTCTCCGACCTCCAGGCCCAAAGCCGGTCCGGGGCCGGCCCCGCCCTCGACCCCCTGCGGCTGCTCTTCCTGCGGATCTGGCTGTTCGGCCTGATGGTGGGCGTCTTCGAATCGGTGTTCTACCAGGCCACCAACGCGCTGTTCTTCCTCGTCGCCCTCTCGGTCTTCGGCCTGCGCTTCGGCGCCGCCGGGCGGGTGGTCGCGGAGGCCCCGCGATGAGCGCCCATCCCCCTGTGGCGCCGCTGCCGGCGCTCACCGCCCTGCGCTTCGTGGCCGCCGCCTACGTGGTGGCGTTCCACTATGCGACCTTCTTCTTCGCGGAGGCGGCGATCCCCGGGGCGGTGCGCCTCGGCTATTCCGGGGTGACCTTCTTCTTCCTGCTCTCGGGCTTCATCCTGGCCTACACCTACCGGGACGTGGACCTGACCGACCGCGCCGCCCGCGCGCGCTTCGCCTGGGCCCGGGTGGCGCGGGTCTACCCGGTCTACCTGGCCTGCCTCGTCCTCGCCCTGCCCTGGTTCGTCGCCTGGGTGGCGAAGTCCCCCCCGCCCCTGCAGGGGCTGATGGCCGCGAGCGCGGTGCTGGCGCCGCTGGGCCTGCACGCCTGGGTGCCGGGGGCCGCCTGCGCCCTCGACTGCCCGAGCTGGTCGATCTCGGTGGAGGTGGTCTTCTACGCCCTGTTTCCCCTCCTGCTGCCCCTGGCGCGCGGGGCGCCCGGCCGCACCGCGCGGCTGACCCTCGCCGCGTGGATCGTCCTGACCGCCGGGTCCGCCCTCGCCTTCGCGCGCTACGCCCCCGGCATCTCGCTCATCGATCCGGAGACGGGGGGCGCCGGCCCGGTGCTGCTGGCCCAGGCCATCAAGTACAACCCCCTGCTGCGCCTGCCGGAATTCGTGGCCGGGCTCCTCCTCTACGGGGCCTGGACCCGGTGGCGCCTGCCCACGCCCGCCCTCCTCGCCCTGGCGGCCCTGGCGGGCCTCGCGCTGGTGGCGGGGGCGCCCCACCTGCCCGCGGTGCTGCTCCACAACGGCCTGACGGCCCTGGCCTGGGCGCCCCTGATCCTGGCCGGCGCCCAGCTCCGCAGCGGCCCCCTGGTGAGGCCCGGCTTCGTCTTCCTCGGCCGGATCTCCTTCGCCCTCTACCTCATCCACGTCCCGGCCTACGCCCTGGTCAACAGCCTCGACCGGATCGCCCTCGGGGGCCGCCTCGCCGCCGCGCCCTGGCTCGGGGCGGGGCTCGCCGCCGCCCTGGCCCTCGCCCTCAGCGTCCTCCTGCACCGGGGCCTCGAGGAGCCGATGCGCCGGCGCATCCTCCGCCGGGCCGCGCGCCCGCCGGCCGCCGGACCCGTCGCCGCGGGCTGAAACGCACCCTGTCAGGGAGCGTTCAGCCGTCGCCCGGCAGGATCAGCGTCGTCCGGCCTCCGGGAGGCCGGACGGTCGGGAACGACAAAGGTCACACCAGCAGAAGGTCATGGTTTCATGTCCGTGAAATCGCTGTTTCGCACGAAATCGCTGTTTCGCACGATGCTCGCCCGCACGACGCTGGCCGCGTCGCTCGGCGTCGCGGGTGCCGTCGGCTTCGGCGCCGCCGCCGAGGCGGCGCCCCTCGCCCCGGCCCCCGCCGGGACGCTGGCGGGGGCCG
>NZ_LMMK01000022.1:73157-122917 GCF_001422795.1 Methylobacterium sp. Leaf88
TCCCGAACCGGTTCGGCTATTGCCGGCCGATGTACCGCCCCTACGGCGACTATCGCCCGCGGCCGTTCTACGGCCCCCGTCCCTTCTACGGACCGCGCTACGGCGACTACCGCCCGCGCCCGCCCTTCGGGCCCTACTTCTAGGATCGGGTCTCTCCGGGAGGGATCGGGCGGCCGCGCACCGCCCGGTCCCTTCGCTTCGGCGCCCGGCTGTGGCACGGGGAGGGGAAGCGACCGTCTCCGCACCCGCAACCGGGAGTCCCATGCGCGCCATCCCCCTGCTCGCCCTGCTGGCGAGCGTCCTCCCGGGTCCCGCCGCGGCCCAGACGGTGCTGCCCACGGTCGACGCGGCCAACACCCGCTATTCGGATCTCGACCGGATCACCGCCGCCAATGTCGGCCGGCTCCGGGTGGCCTGGACCTACTCCACCGGGATCCTGCGCGGCCACGAGGGTGCGCCCCTGGTGGTCGACGGGGTGATGTACGTCCACACCCCCTTCCCCAACACCGTCACGGCCCTCGATCTCGACCACGACGGCCGCATCCTCTGGCGCTACGAACCGAAGCAGGACCCGGCCGTGATGGCCCTCCTGTGCTGCGACACGGTCCACCGGGGCCTCGCCTACGCGGATGGCGCGCTCTTCCTGCAGCAGGCCGACACCACCCTGGTCTCCCTCGACGCGAAGACCGGACGGGTGAACTGGTCGGTCCGCAACGGCGACCCGGCCCGGGGCGAGACCAACACCGCCGCCGTGCTGCCGGTGAAGGGCAAGGTTTTGGTGGGCCTCTCGGGCGGCGAGTTCGGGGTCCAGTGCCACGTCACCGCCTACGACGCGAAGACCGGCGGCCGGCTCTGGCGCGCCACCGCCACGGGCACCGACGAACAGATGCGGGTCGACCCCGCGCGCACGACGTCGCTCGGCAAGCCCATCGGCCGGGATTCCTCCCTGAAGACCTGGGAGGGCGACCAGTGGAAGACCGGCGGCGGCTGCGCCTGGGGCTGGTTCGCCTACGACGCAGCCCTCGACCTCGTCTATTACGGCACCGGCAATCCCTCGACCTGGAACCCGGCGCAGCGCCCCGGCGACAACCGCTGGGCGGCATCGATCGTGGCCCGCGACCCCGACACCGGCATCGCCCGCTGGCTCTACCAGATGACGCCCCACGACCAGTGGGACTACGACGGCGTGAACGAGATGATCCTGACCGATGCGGCGGTCGGCGGCGTCCCCCGCCCGCTCCTCACCCATTTCGACCGCAACGGCTTCGGCTACACCCTGGACCGCGCCACCGGCGAACTCCTGGTGGCGCAGAAGTTCGACCGCTCCGTGAACTGGGCGACCCATGTGGACCTCGACCGGGCCTCGCCGGGCTACGGGCGCCCGGTGCTCGACCCGCGCCATGCGCCGGAATCCTCGGGCGAGGACGAGACCACCACGGGCATCTGCCCCGGCGCCATCGGGGCCAAGAACCAGCAGCCGGCGGCCTACTCGCCCCGGACCCGGCTGTTCTACGTGCCGACCAACCACATCTGCATGGATTACGAGCCGTTCCGGGTCTCCTACACCCCCGGCCTGCCCTATGTCGGCGCCACCGTGAGCCTGCACCCGGCACCCGACGATCCCCGCACCGGAACCCTGACCGCCTGGGACGGGGTCGCGGGGGCGATCCGCTGGACGATTCCCGAGCCGTTCTCGGTCTGGTCCGGCGTGCTCGCCACCGCCGGGGACGTGGTGTTCTACGGGACCCTCGAGGGCTATCTCAAAGCCGTCGACGCGCGGGACGGCCACGAGCTCTACCGCTTCAAGACGCCCTCGGGCATCGTCGGCAACGTCACCACCTACCTGCACGAGGGCCGGCAATACGTCGCCGTGCTCTCCGGCGTCGGCGGCTGGGCCGGGATCGGCCTCGCGGCCGGCCTCACCGACCCGAACGACGGCGCCGGCGCGGTCGGCGGCTACGCCGCGCTGGCGCGCTACACCGCGCTCGGCGGCCAGCTCACCGTGTTCGCCCTGCCCGAATGACCCTCTGCTGTGGCGCGTGATCGCATGGGCGGAGCGTCGCGCCGAAGCCCGCTCGCAGCCCCCTGATCCCGGGGCCGCGCAGCGGAACCGGGGATCAGGGGGCCGGATGTCAACGCCGCCGTCTCGGGACGGAACGCTTCCGGCGCGCCGGACCGGCGGCGCGGGTCAGCCCAGATCGTCATCCTCCTCGGACGGGGCGTAGACCGCCTCGCCGAGGCGCTTCAGCGGGCCGCCCGGTCCCGAGCGCTTCCACAGGCGGGTGTTGAGGGCCGCCACGGGATCGTGGCCGGGAAGCGCGAAGCCGAGGGCGGTGAGGCCCTGCCAGATCTCGCCGGCATGGAGGGGCCGGCCGGCCTCGTGCAGCAGGTTCACGGCCGCCGCGACGAGCGCGCGCCCGTGCCGGCGCGCGGCCACGAGATCCTCGCCGGCGCGCGCAGGCTCGGCCTGTCCGGGACCCGAGATCTGCCCTGGCACGACGCCGTGTCCTGAGACGAAATCCAGTCCTGGCACGAAGACCGGCTCCGGAAGCGAGGCCGGCTCCGCCGCGGGCGGGCGGGCGGGCGCGTCCCAGGCGCCGGGCGGGGAAGTCTCCGCCTCGGCGGCCGGCGCCGGGCCGATCGGCCGCAGGCGGCGGCCGAGCTCGAGGTAGAGCTGGTGGTCGGCGATGGCCCGGTCGAGCTCGTCGCGGCGACGCCGCAAATCCCGCAGGGCCGCTTCCGCCTCGGCTTCGGACAGGAACATCGAATCCTCTTGGAATATTCCACGGGCGACGAAGCGACCCAGAATTCCAAACCTTATTCCTTATCTGCGAAAGGGGAACAAGCCGTATTCCTTCCTTTATTCCATTCCATTAAGGGAACATGTGGCTCAGCCCGACGCGGCGGCCTTGCGCGGCAGCTTGGCCCCGCGCGGCGGGATCAGCAGGGCGCTCGGGTCGGCGGGCTGGAGCAGCATGCCGCCGTCGTCGAGGCGGATCGGCAGTTTCGGGAAGACCTCCTGCAGGTGGGCGAGATCCGCCTTGAAGGCCTGGCGGAAGCTGCGGATGCTGGCGTTGTCGGCGCCGAACTGCTTGTGCAGGTTGTCCCAGGTAAGGCGCAGGGGCCGTTGCAGGGCGCGCAGGCGGTATCCGACCCAGAACAGCAGGTCGAGCTTGCGGGCCGAGCCCGAGAAGGCCCGGGCCGCCCGGATGTCCACCGGCAGGGCGTGCTGGATCAGGTTGTCGTAGAAATCCTGGTGGAACTGGACGCTCTTCTGCCAGACCACCCCGTCGGCTCCCTGGGGCAGCCACAGGTCGAGCTGGCGGAAGGGCGGCACGTTGAGGGTGCTGGCGCTGCCCGCCCCGTCCCAGAGACCGATCTGCAGGGTGCAGGCGGCGAGCCGCGCGAGCTGCTCCTTGAACTGCCGGATGGTGCCGCGCTCGCCGCCGGTGACGGCGAATCCCATCTCCTTCATGAAGCCCGACAGGCTGTCGGCCACCGCGATCGTCGGGCTGCGCTGGCGCACCGCCTCGGTGCAGAGGTGCAGCAGCACGAGGCGGGCCTTGGGACCGTAGGGCAGGCCCTGGAACTCCATCTCGCCGGTGGCGGGGTTCTTCAGCCGTCCGGCCAGCAGGCTGAGGGAGTTCCGCCCGTATTCGCGGAAGAATTCGCGCGCGTCGCCGGGGTCGCGATAGGGCAGGCCGCAGAGGGCCAGCACCGAGTGGATGTGCTGCAGGTTCTCCGGGCCCGTGGGCTCGGTCTCGATGACTTCGCGGATGGCGTCCCGGCGTCGCTGGTCGCGGCCCATGGCCTGGCGCCGGCCGGCCACGGCGCCGCGGGCGGCGGCCTCCGCGTCCCGGGCCCGCTGCCGATGCAGGATGGTCTCCGCGATGGTGGCGAATAGGAAGCTGCCCCGGGCCGCCTCCACCTCGGCGAGGAGGTCGGCGTCGCGGATGCCCGCCAATGTGTCCTCGATCCCCACGCGCCCCCGCCCCATGCTCCCGGCGGCGCCCCTCGGGCAGCCCGAGAAGACCCGCCCGGGGATCGACATCCCCGGACCCCGCCGCGGGGCGACCATGCCCGATTCCCCGCCGCGGAGTCTCGCCGGCCCAGGCCGAAGACCGGCGTCATCCCGGCTATCCACCGGCCGGGACGGGGAAAACCGACGCCGGTGGACGGGCCGGATCCGGCCGGCGCGCGCCGACGCAGAGTTCGATACGGGGCCGGATTCGGCACAATCCCCAGAGTTCACCGCTGCGACCGCCGATCCACGCCGAACCCGATACGCAGGCACGCAGAATCCCATGCGCCGGCCGGGTTCGGACACGCAGAGTTCGATGCGGGCCCGCGCAGAGTTCGATACGGACTTGCGCAGAGTTCGATGCGCGAACACCCGCCAAACCCCTGCAGCAGAACGGCTTTCGACGCCCCCATATAACTCTCAGAAATGACTCTCTGAGAATCCCTTACTGATACCTTTCCTAAGGGCGCGGGAACCGTTCGGAAGAACGAACACCCCCCCGGCCAAGGCTTTTTGTGGGAATTTTCCAGAGGAAGCCACTGCTTCTCCCACCTCCATCCCCAGCCTCACGGGTTGGCCCTCGATCCGCTAAGGGAAGCGGATCGAGGCATGACGCGGAGGCGGTGGAGTGAGGATCGAGGATCTGCTGGCGCTGATGGCGCAGCTGCGCGACCCGGAGACCGGCTGCGCCTGGGACGTGGCGCAGGATTTCTCCAGCATCGCCCCCTACACGGTGGAGGAAGCCTACGAGGTCGCCGACGCCATCGCGCGCGGCGACACCGACGACCTGCGCGACGAGCTCGGCGACCTGCTGCTCCAGGTGGTGTTCCACGCGCGCATCGCCGAGGAGGCCGGGCTGTTCGCGTTCCCGGACGTGGTCCGGGCGGTGATGGAGAAGATGGTCCGGCGCCACCCACATGTGTTCGCGCCGGACGGAACCCTGCTGCCGACGGGCTCGCCCCGGCGCGATCCCGCGGCGGTGGCGCGGCAATGGGAGGCGATCAAGGCGGAGGAACGCCGGGCCAAGCCGCCGCGGGAGACCGGCCCGCTCGCCGGCATTCCGCTGCCCCTCCCCGCCCTGACCCGCGCCCACAAGCTCTCCGCCAAGGCCGCGACCTACGGCTTCGACTGGACCGATCCAGCCCAGGTGGTGCTGAAGGTGCGCGAGGAGATCGACGAGGTCGCGGACGCCATGGCCCACGGCACCCGGGCGGCGGTGGCGGAGGAACTCGGCGACCTCCTGTTCTCGGTGGCCAACCTCGCCCGCCACCTTGGGATCGATCCGGAATATTCCTTACGAGAAGGGAATATGAAGTTCGAGCGCCGCTTCACCGCGATGGCGGCGACCCTCGTCGCGGAGGGGCGCGACCTAGCCGACAGCGATCTTGACGCGATGGAGGCGGCCTGGGCGGCGGTCAAGGTCGCGGAGAAGGGCTGACGCCGTGGGCACCGCCGAAGGGTGGGCCCTGGGGCTCAGGCCGGGCGCCGGCCGAACGGCCAGTCGACGACCCCGCCGGCATAGAGGGCCCACCAGACGAAGAACGGCTGAAACGCCAGCCGGGGGCCGTGGTACCACCAGCTGTCGGGCAGGCCCGGCACGACGATGCCCTCCAGGGCGTGCTTGAGGTTGGCCGGGAAGACGCAGACCGCGTAGAGGGCGAGCCCGATCCCGGCCCAGCGCCGGGTCGGGCCCCAGGCGAGGCCGAGCACCCCGGCGAGCTCGCACAGGCCTGTGACGATCACGGTGAGGCGGGGCTCCGGCACCCAGCCCGGCATGATCGGCAGGAAGGCGTCGGGGGCGGCCAGGTGCACGATCCCGATGAAGCCGTAGGCCGCCATCAGGGGCAGGCGCCACCAGAAGCGCGGCGTCCTCATGGATCGGGCGCCCTCATGGCGCGAAGGCGTCGCGCAGGTCGGCGATGAGGGCCGCCACTATGGGGTGGTCGGCGCTCGCGAAGGCGGTCTCGCCGATCGCCGTCACGGGGGCGAGGCCCCGCAGGGAATTGGTGACGAACACCGCGTCGGCGCGCAGGAGCGCCTCGAGGCCGACGCTGCGTTCGGCGGCGGGCAGGCCGAGGCGCGAAGCGCATCCCGACAGAACCTCGCCGCGCAGGATGCCCGGCAGGACGCCGTCCGACAGGGGCGGGGTGACGAGGGTGGCGTCGACCACCGCGAACAGGTTGGCCGTGCCTGCGCAGGCGACGTGCCCGCGCGTGTTGCGGAACAGGGCCTCGTCGAAGCCGGCTGCCCGGGCCGCGCCGGCGGCCAGCACCGCGTCGAGGTAACCCAGCGTCTTCAGGCTCGCGGCCGGCGAGGTCTCGTTGCGGCGGATCTCCGTGGGGTGGAGGGTCAGGGGCGCGAAGGCCAGGGCGTCGCCCACCGGGGCGGCGCTCGCCCACAGCACCGGCCGGGGCGCGGCCGGGGGGCCGAGCCCGCGCGGGCCGGAGCCCCGGGTCACGGTGGTGCGGATCGCCGCCAGGGGATGCACCCGGCCCGCCGCTTCGGCGAGCTCCCGCATCGCTTCGGCAATGCGCTCCGGCGCCACGGGAAAGCCCAGCGTCGCGGTGGCGGCCGCCAGGCGGTCCACGTGCGCGGCCTCGAACAGGATGCGGCCCTGGCGGGCGAGGGCCGTGTCGAACACCCCGTCCCCGAGGGTCAGGCCCCGGTCGCCGAGGTCGAAGGGCACCGGCCCCTCGGTGAGGCCGCCGTCAAACCACAGCATCGGTCTGGGCCGGCAGGGCGTGGTCGGCGCGCCAGTCGCGGGCCAGTCGCAGGAAATTGGCGAAGATGGCGTGCCCGTTCTCGGTGAGCACCGATTCCGGGTGGAACTGCACGCCCCAGGTCGGGTGGGTCCGGTGCGACAGGGCCATCACCTCCCCTTCCGTCGAGACCGCATCGATGCTGAGCCGGTCGGCCATGCCGGCCTCCGGCGCCACGATCAGCGAGTGGTAGCGCCCGACCTGCATCGGGTCGGGCAGGCCGGCGAAGAGCCCAGCCCCATCGTGCCGGATCGGCGTCGCCTGCCCGTGCAGGGGGCGCCCGGCGCGCGCCACCCGGCCGCCGAAGGCCGCCCCGATGGCCTGGTGGCCGAGGCAGACGCCGAGCAGCGGCACCGCCCCGGAGAGCGCCCGGATGGCGGGCAGCGAGATGCCGGCCTCCGCCGGGGTGCAGGGGCCGGGCGAGATCACGATCGCTTCGGGCGCCAGGGCGCGGATGCCGGCGACGTCGAGGGCGTCGTTGCGCACCACCCGGACGGTCTCGCCCAGTTCCTCGAAGTAGCGCACCACGTTGAAGACGAAGCTGTCGTAGTTGTCGATGACGAGGATCACGGCGCCCTCCCCGCCTCAGGTTCGAAGGCCTGGAACACCCGCGCGGCCTTGGTCAGGGTCTCCTCGTATTCCGGGCCCGGCTCGGACAGCAGGGTGATGCCGCCGCCGGCCTGGAGCACGGCCGTGCGGTCGTTCATGAACACCGTCCGGATGGCGATGGCGGTGTCGAGGTCGCCGGTGAAGCCGAGGGCGCCGATGGCGCCGCAATAGAGTTCGCGCGCGTCGCTCTCGATCTCCGTGATGATGTCCATGGCGCGCAGCTTCGGTGCGCCGGTGATCGAGCCGCCCGGGAAGGTGGCGGCGATCAGGTCGAGGGCGTCCATGTCGGCTTTCAGGGTTCCGGTGACCACCGACACGAGATGGTGGACCGAGGCGTAGGATTCGAGGCCGCACAGCACCGGCACCCGCACGCTGTGGGGCTCGCAGATGCGCGAGAGGTCGTTGCGCAGGAGGTCGACGATCATGATGTTCTCGGCCCGCTCCTTGGCGTTGGCCTGCAGCGCCTCGCCCAGGCGCGCGTCGGCGGCCGCATCGGCCACGCGCCGCACCGTGCCCTTGATCGGCCGGGTCTCGATCGCCCGCCCGCTGAGCTTGAGGAAGCGCTCGGGGCTGCTGGAGGCGACCCGCAGGTCCTCGAAGTCGAGATAGGCGCCGAAGGTCGCCGGGTTGGTGGCGCGCAGGCGCCGATAGAGGGCGAACGGATCGAAGCCTTCCGGCAGGTCGGCTTCGAAGCGCTGGGCGATGTTGGCCTGGTAGATGTCGCCGGCGCGGATGTAGTCGCGCACCCGCTCCACGGCCGCCTCGTAGCCGGCGCGGGTGAAGTTCGAGCGCCAGGCCAGCGGCCCCTGCGCCGCCGGCTCGGGGCTCGGATGCGCGCCTTCCAGCAGGCGGGTGAACTGCGTCAGCCGGGCCCGGGCGCGGGCCTCGCGCGCGGCGGGGTCGGTCTCGGGAAAGCCCGTGGCGAGAAGGCGGCAGCGCCCGGTCGCGTGGTCGAGGCTCAGCACCGTGTCGTAGAGGTTGAAGGCGATGTCGTCGCAGAGGCCCGCCCGCCGGGCCGGGGGCGCCACCCGCTCCAGGGCGGCGCCGAAATCGTAGGCGACGTAGCCGATCGCGCCGCCCGCGAAGGCCGGGCCATCGGGGTCCCGCGCCGTGCGGTAGGGGGCGAGGCAGGCGCGCAGCGCCTCCAGGCCGGAGCCCGGGACGGGACGCCCATCCAGGGTGGCCTGGCCATTGCGAAACCGGAAGCGCCCGAACGGGTCCGCCGCCAGGGTCGAGGTCCGCCCCAGGGTGTCGTGGTGCATGGCGCTGTCGAGGAAGGCGAGCCCCGGCAGGGCGGCCAGGGCCTCGGCCGCCGCGACGGGCTCGACGAACGGGATGTCAGCAATCCACATGACGACTCGAAGGTTTTGGGGCGGCGACGGACCGACGATCCCGGTGTGCCGAAGCATTGGGGGCCGACGCATCCGTCGTGGCCTGCGGTATCATGCACAGGTGGCATGCGCGATGCCGTGGCAAAAGCGCGATCCGCGCATGGCTCGGACCCGCCCGGCTCGCTTGGGCGCGCGAATCCCGTTATAGGGCTGTCAACCTCTTTGTCCCGCCCTCCCCCGAGTCCACGGCCGATCCGGTTCTTCCGCAGCCGGTCCGGCCCGACGAGCATCCATGACCGCATCCCCCCTGCCGCCGGCCCCCGCCAAGGCGGCGCCGAAAATCTCCTTCGTCTCCCTCGGCTGCCCCAAGGCGCTGGTGGATTCCGAGCGCATCCTCACGCACCTGCGGGCGGAGGGCTACGAGCTCGCCCGGCGGCATGACGGCGCGGACGTCGTCATCGTCAACACCTGCGGCTTCCTCGATTCGGCCAAGGCCGAGTCGCTCTCGGCCATCGGCGAGGCCATGGCGGAGAACGGCCGCGTCATCGTGACCGGCTGCATGGGCGCCCAGCCCGACGAGATCCGCGAGAAGTATCCGAACCTGCTCGCGGTCACCGGGCCGCAGGCCTACGAATCGGTGGTGGCGGCGGTGCACGCGGCGGTGCCTCCGGCCCACGACCCGTTCCTCGACCTCGTGCCGCCGCAGGGGGTGAAGCTCACCCCGCGCCACTACGCCTACCTGAAGATTTCCGAGGGCTGCAACAACCGCTGCACCTTCTGCATCATCCCCTCCCTGCGCGGCGATCTCGTCAGCCGGCCGGCCGGCGAGGTGCTGCGCGAGGCCGAGAAGCTGGTGAAGGCCGGCGTCAAGGAACTGCTGGTGGTCTCGCAGGACACCTCCGCCTACGGGGTCGACATCCGCTACGCGGAGAGCCCCTGGCGCGACCGCGCGGTACGGGCGAAGTTCTACGACCTCGCCGCCGAACTCGGCGAACTGGGGGCCTGGGTGCGGATGCACTACGTCTACCCCTACCCGCACGTGGACGAGGTCATTCCGCTGATGGCCGAGGGCAAGATCCTGCCCTACCTCGACATGCCGCTCCAGCACGCGAGCCCGTCCGTGCTCAAGCGCATGCGCCGGCCCGGCAACCAGGAGCGCCAGCTCGAGCGCATCCGGCGCTGGCGCGAGATCTGCCCCGATCTCGCCATCCGCTCGACCTTCATCGTCGGCTTCCCCGGCGAGACCGAGGCCGAGTTCGAGGAGCTGCTGACCTGGATTCGCGAAGCCAAGCTCGAGCGCGTCGGCTGCTTCGAGTTCGAGCCGGTGGCCGGCGCCGTGGCCAACGGCCTCGGCGACCTCGTCCCGCCGGAGGTCAAGGCCGAGCGCAAGCGCCGCTTCATGGAGGCGCAGCAGGCCGTTTCCGCCCGCCTGCAGAAGGCCCGCATCGGCAAGCGCCTGCCCGTCATCATCGACGCGGCCGACGGCACCGTCGCCAAGGGCCGCTCGAAATACGACGCCCCCGAGATCGACGGGAACGTCCACGTCACGGCGCGCCGGCCCCTGCGGGTGGGCGACATCGTCACCGTGAAGATCGAGCGCGCGGACGCCTACGATCTCTACGGGAGCGCGGTGTAGGATTATGCACCCCTCCCCCCACCTTGTGGGGAGGCGGTGGGGTGGTTGAGTGCCCCCACGAGGGCAGGTCCATCGCAGAGGGTGGCGCGCCGTCATTCCGGGGCGCCGCACGAGCCCGGACCCGAAGGGGCGCGCACGCAAGTCCGGAGCGGCTGACGGTGCGGGGCCTTGCATCACCTGTGTTTCAGGATCCCGGGCTCCGCTGCGCGGCCCCGGGATGACGGGGGCTGCGAGAGCGTTTCCGAAGAGCCGATCGGCATCTGCGATCGCCCTGTCCTAAGGGGGAGCGGAACGCGCCTTGTCCGGACAGGGCAGTGCTGCCGGGAGAAGGCCTCGGAGGCCTACCCGCCTCCGATCGCCCCGCTCGTGATCCGCCCGACCCCGGCCGCCGCCATCTCGGTCCAGGCCTGCGCCAGCGAGCCGTCCCGGTCGATGCCCCGCACGGCGTCCGCGACCACCAGGGCCTCGAAGCCGGCCGCCCGCGCGTCGCGGGCGCTCCAGGCTACGCAGTAATCCGTGGCGAGGCCGCACAGGACCACCCGGGTGAAGCCGCGCTCACGCAGGTAGCCGGCCAGCCCCGTGGGCGTGCGGCGGTCCGCCTCCAGGAAGGCCGAATAGCTGTCGACCCCCGGGTGGTGGCCCTTGCGGATCACCAGTTCGGCGCGGTCCGCTGCGAGGCCGGGGGCGAGGGCGGCCCCGGCGCTGCCCTGCACGCAATGCTCCGGCCACAGCACCTGCGGGCCATAGGCGAGCGGCACGGTGTCGAAGGGCGCCCGGCCGGGATGGCTCGTCGCGAAGGAGACGTGCCCCGGCGGGTGCCAGTCCTGCGTCAGCACCGCGTGCGGGAACAGGCCGAGGAGGCGGTTCGCCGGCGCGACCACGGCGTCGCCGTCCGGCACGGCGAGGGCCCCTCCGGGCAGGAAGTCCACCTGCACGTCGATGACGAGGAGGACGTCCCGGGCTCCCGGGATCACGCGATCCTCCGATCCCGGGACGACCGGATCACGGGATCATCACCGTGGCGCCGGTGGTCTTGCGGGCGGCGAGATCCCGGTGGACCTGCTGCGCGTCGGCGAGCCGGGCCGTGCTGTGGACCGGGATCTTCACCGCGCCGCTCGCCACCACCGAGAACAGGTTCTTGGCCATGGCGTCGAGGGTCTCCCGCTTGCTCGCATGGGCGAAGAGCGAGGGGCGGGTGGCGTAGAGCGAGCCCTTCTGGCCCAGCAGCGCCAGGCTGAAATCGTCCACCGGGCCGGAGGCCGAGCCGAAGCTGACGAACAGGCCCAGCGGGCTGATGCAGTCGAGGGAGGCCGGGAAGGTGTCCTTGCCGACGCCGTCATAGACCACCGGCACGCCCTTGCCGCCCGTAATCTCCCGGACGCGGGCCGAAAAATCCTCGTCGCGATAGAGGATGACGTGGTCGCAGCCGTTGGCGCGGGCGAGCTCCGCCTTCTCCGCCGAGCCGACGGTGCCGATCACCGTGGCGCCGAGGTGCTTGGCCCATTGGCAGGCGATGAGGCCGACGCCCCCGGCGGCGGCGTGGAACAGGATGGTGTCGCCCGGCTTCACCGCGTAGGTCCGGTGCAGCAGGTACTCGGCGGTGAGGCCCTTCAGCATCATCGCGGCGGCGGTCTTGTCGTCGATGTCGTCGGCGAGGTGCACGGCGGCGCTCGCCTCGATCACCGCCTCCTCCGCATAGGTGCTCGCGGCCGAGCCGTAGGCGACCCGCTCGCCGGGCCGGAAGCCGGTGACGCCTTCGCCGAGCGCCACGATCACGCCGGCGCCCTCCTTGCCGGGGGTGAAGGGCAGCTGCGGCGCCTTGTAGGCGCCCGAGCGGAAGTAGATGTCGATGAAGTTGACGCCGATGGCGGTCTGCCGGACGTGGATCTGGCCGGGGCCCGGGGCCGGCAGCGTCACGTCCTCGTAGCGCATCACCTCGGGGCCGCCGTACGCGTGAACCTGGATCGCCTTCGGCATCGTGTCGTTCCTCAGTGTGGGTCTTCGGTGTAGGTCTGGGGCGGGACGGGTGCGGGGCCACCGGCCGCGATGATCTGCGCCATAGACGGTCCCGGTATGCCGGCAATGGTGCAGGTTCTCATCCCGCTCCCGCCAGTCCATGTGCGCTGGCGCACCGGATCGGACTCCCGCAGCTCTCCGATTGCGTCCACGGCGGCCGCGTGATTAACGCAGGTTAACCGGCCCCCGTCCCGCGAGCCGTTCCCGGCTCCGGCGCCGGGATGCGGCCGTCCCGGTCCCGCCGGGAGGGCGCGGCACGACCATGACGATGGATCGGCTGAATGGATGAGATCGTGTGGATACGTCCTGCCGGGTACGACCCCGCCGTCCAGCCGGGCACGATCCTGCGCCCGGAGGCGGGACTGCCGGAATTCCAGGTGCTGGCCCGCCGGCCCGTAGTGATGATGTTCCATGCCGGTCCGGCCTGGGACATCCGGCCCTTCACGCAGCTCACCCTACGGCTCGTCGAACCGGAGGAACCGCCGCTCCGCGCCGGATCCGGTTGATCCCTTCGGCACGGACGAATCCGGGCTTCGCCCAGGCACGGCGCCAGCTCACACGATGCCGGTGAGGTAGTAGACCCCGATCACCAGGAACACCGCCCCGGTCTTCAGGAGCGTGATGGCGAAGACGTCGGCATAGGCCTGCCGGTGGGTCAGGCCCGTCACCGACAGCAGGGTGATGACCGCGCCGTTGTGGGGCAGGGTGTCCATGCCGCCGCTCGCCATGGCGGCGACCCGGTGCAGCACCTCCATGGGGATGTGGGCGGCCTGCGCGGCCGCGATGAAGGTGGAGGACATGGCCGCCAGCGCGATGCTCATGCCGCCCGACGCCGAGCCGGTGATGCCGGCCAGCGCCGTCACCGTCACGGCCTCGTTGACCAGGGGGTTCGGGATCGCCGAGAGGGCGTCGCGGATGACGAGGAAGCCCGGAAGGGCCGCGATGACCGCGCCGAAGCCGTATTCGGAGGCGGTGTTCATCGCCGCCAGCAGCGAGCCCGCCACCGCCGCGCGGCTGCCCTCCGCGAAGCCCTGCGAGACCGGGCGCCAGGCGAAGACCAGCACCGTGAGGATGCCGGCGAGCAGCGCCAGCTCCACCGCCCAGATCGCGGTCACGGACGAGACCGCGGTGACGATGGGCTTGTCGAGGCCGGCGAGGGCCGTCTCGGCCTTCGCGCCGTAGAGGCGTGGGATCAGGGCCGTGAAGGCGAGGTTCGCCACCCCCACCACGATCAGCGGCAGGAGGGCGATGGCTGGATGCGCGCGGGACGCCGCGTCCATCACCTGCGGTTCGTTGCTGTGGCCGGTGCCGTAGCCCTCGCCCCGGCGCCTGGCCGCGGCGATGCGCCGGTCGAGATAGCCGACGCCGACCCCCAGGATGAAGGCCGCGCCGATCAGCCCGAGCCAGGGGGCGGCCCAGGTGTTGGTGCCGAAGAAGGTGGTGGGAATGATGTTCTGGATCTGCGGCGTGCCGGGCAGCGCGTCCATCGTGTAGGAGAAGGCCCCGAGCGCGATGGTGCCGGGGATCAGGCGCTTGGGGATGTCGCTGAGGCGGAACGCCTCCGCCGCGAAGGGATAGACCGCGAACACCACCACGAAGAGCGAGACGCCCCCGTAGGTGAGCAGGTTGCACACCAGCACGATGGAGAGCACGGCCCGCCGGGCGCCCACGAGCGCGATCACGGCGGTCACGATGGAGCGGGAGAAGCCCGACATCTCGATGACCTTGCCGAACACCGCGCCGAGCAGGAACACCGGGAAGTACAGCTTCACGAAGCCGACCATCTTCTCCATGAACAGGCCGGAGAAGACCGGCAGCACCGCCGACGGATCGGTGAGGAGCACCGCCAGCAGGGCCGCCACCGGTGCGAACAGGATGACGGAAAAGCCCCGATAGGCGACGAGCATCAGGAAGCCGAGCGCCAGCAGCGCGATGAACAGGCTCATGATCGGGGTGGGCCTCCGGGTCGCCGAGTTTCGCGGCCTTGCGCCGGATGGTACAAGCCCCGCCCCTGCGGCACCATCGCGGCCTTGACCGGCGCGGTGACACGCCTCTGTAAGCGTCAGGTTCTTTCGGTCGGCCGGGCTCTTGCCGGCCGATGCACTGCCCGATGCCGTTCTGGAGACCGCGACGCCGTGGCGACACTTCCTGCGAAATCCGAGGCTCCCCCGTCCGAGACCTTCGCGGTCGCCGTGGTCGGGGCCGGCGCGGCGGGCCTGAGCCTCGCCCTGGCGCTCGCCCGCGACGGCGTCGCCACCGCCCTGGTCGGCCGGCACGCCCCCGTGGCCGACGGGCGCACGGTGGCGCTCCTTGATGGCTCGGTGCGCTTCCTCGACGCCCTCGGGGTCTGGGCGGCGATCGCGCCCCAGGCGAGTCCCCTGGCCGAGCTCCACATCGTCGACGACACCGGCAGCCTGTTCCGCCCGCCCCCGGCCCGCTTCGTCGCCACCGAGATCGGCCTCGACGCCTTCGGCTGGAACGTCGAGAGCGCCCGCCTCGTCGAGGGCCTGCGCGCCGAGGCCCGCTCGGCCGCCAACCTGACCCTGTTCGAGGAGGACGCCGCGGGCTTCACGGCCGGCGCGGACGCCGCCACGATCACGCTGGCCGGGGGCGCCACCCTGTCGGCCCGTCTCGTGGCCGGGGCGGACGGCGCCCGCTCGAAGCTGCGCGAGGCCGCCGGCATCGTGCCCCGCACCTGGTCCTATCCGCAGAGCGCCATCACGACGATCCTCGCCCACACGCGGCCCCACCGCGACGTCTCCACCGAGTTCCACA
Source organism: Methylobacterium sp. Leaf88 (assembly GCF_001422795.1). Lineage (NCBI taxonomy): Bacteria > Pseudomonadati > Pseudomonadota > Alphaproteobacteria > Hyphomicrobiales > Methylobacteriaceae > Methylobacterium > Methylobacterium sp. Leaf88. The sequence goes on from NZ_LMMK01000022.1 coordinate 88,305, forward strand.
CCCGGCAGGGGCCGTTCACCCTGGTGCCCCTGCCCGGTGGGCTCCGCTCCAGCCTCGTCTGGGTGATGGGCGAGAGCCCCGCCAAGCGCCTGGCGGCCTGCGACGATGCGGCCCTCGCCCGGGCGGTGGAGCGCCAGGCCCAGGCGATGCTGGGGGCGATGCGCGTCGACGGGCCGCGCGGCCTCGTGCCGATGCGGGGCCTGTCCGTGCCGAGCCCGGTCGCGGCCCGCCTCGCCCTGATCGGCGAGGCCGCCCACGTCTTCCCGCCCATCGGCGCACAGGGGCTCAACCTCGGCCTGCGCGACGCCGCGTCCTTGCGCGACGCGGTGATGCGGGCGGTGGCGGACGGGCGCGACCCGGGTTCGCGCGCGGCGCTGGCCGGCTTTGCCCGCGGGCGCGACCTCGACGCGCGCTTGCGGTCGACCGCGGTCGACGCGCTCAACCGCAGCCTGCTCGCCGACCTCCTGCCGGTGGACGCCCTGCGCGGCCTCGGCCTCCTCGCCATGACGACGATCGGCCCGTTGCGCCGCATCGTCATGCGCGAGGGCGTGCTGCCCCGCCTCGGCGCCCCGAGCCTGATGCGCTGATCAGCGCCCGGCCACGCTCCGGACCGGGCCGTCCTGAGCGGGACTCTCCCGGGCCACCCGCCGGTCGACCGAGCCGGTGGCGATCTCCGCCGCCGGGTCCGCCGTACCGTCCTGGAAGGCGGTGCCGGACTTGCCCAGGGCGACGCCGTGGGCGAACAGGGCCTTCATATACCCCTGGTCGAACGGCGCAGTGGAGGTCTTCCCGAAGCGCCCGTCGATCTGGGCGACCTGAAGGTCGAGGCCGGTGCGCCGGGCGAAGCCCTGGCTGAGGGCGAGCGCGGCGCGGGTCTGTGCCTTGATCGCCGCCGACATCGAGCGGCCGAGCACGCTCAGGGTCGTGCGCGACGCCATCTGGAAGTCGGGCGCCAGACTGTTGTTGACGACGAGGTAGACCTGAGGCGTCGGCAAGGGCGCCGGATCCTTCGCCAGGAGCATCGCTTCCGGGGCGAGATAGTACGGCGCGGTGGTACCGCCGTCGTCGTGCATCTCCTGGAAATGCTTGCCGTCGCCCGCCACAGCGTCGATCATCACCGGGGGAAACACTCCGGGCACGGCCGAGGAGGCCAGGATCACCGAGCGGAACAGCGCCAGCGCCTTCGGGCCCCCGGTCTGCGCGATGGCCCCCATGTCCCACAGGACCGGCCGCTCGCCATCCACTGCCGTGGTCGCCACCAGGAGCCGGCGGCCCTTGGCGTGCTCCGCGGCCACCGCCTTGAGAAGGGCCGGGGTCACCGCCCGGTCGATCCGGCGCTTGAGGGGCCAGGTATCGGTGAGGGCCTCGTTCGTGCCGCCGAACTCGAACACGTCCGCGGCGGAGATCTCGGTGTAGTTCTGGCGCAGGGCCGCGTCGCCGGCGGTGCCGATGAAGGCGAAGGGCGCGATCATCGCGCCGGTGCTGACGCCCGTGATGATGCCGAAATCCGGCCGCGTGCCGGCCTCGCTCCAGCCGTTGAGCAGGCCGGCCGCGTAGGCGCCGTTCTCACCCCCGCCCGAGAGCACGAGCCAGGGCCGGTTGGCGGCCGAGGCTCCATCGAGAAGGGTGCGGAAGGCGGCGGCATCGTCGCCGGGAATGCGCAGCCCCGCCGCCAGTCCGTCGGGCCACGCCGTCGCGGCCTCGGCGGCCGTGAAGGCCACGCGCCCGGATTGCGTCGCGGACTGGACCTGCTTCTCGGCGGCCGGCTTGGCGCGCTCGGCGGCGAACGTGGTCTGCGGAAGGCCGAGACCGATCAGGGCTGCTCCAAGCAGCACCGGATGGCGGAAGCCAGTCCGCCGGGTCGATGATCCGGACATGGGTCCGTCCTTCGTCGTCCGTGAGGTGCCCCCTCGATCGTGAGAACGTGAGCCGGAGACGGGCGTTCCGCCGCGCGCACCGCGATGGCGGCATGGCAAACGGCTTGCGTGCGCCCGCGCACCTTTACGGCGGGGCCGGCCTTGCCCTAACCGCTGGTTCGGGACGCCGATCTCACACAAAGAAACTCCCGGGAGCCAGAACCACCCATGAAACTGCCACGCCGCTTCTTCCAGCCGCTCGCCACCGGCGCACCGGCCCCCTTCCGCGAGCTTCCCGTCAAGCTGGAGCGGATGATCCACTTCGTGCCGCCCCACAACGAGAAGGTCCGGGCCCGCGTGCCGGAGCTCGCCGCCACCGTCGACGTGGTGCTGGGCAACCTCGAGGACGCTGTGCCGATCGACCAGAAGGAGGCGGCCCGCAAGGGCTTCGTGGCCATGGCCCGGGCCACCGACTTCGCCGCGTCCGGCACCGGCCTCTGGACCCGCATCAATGCCCTGAACTCGCCCTGGATCCTCGACGACCTGTTCGAGATCGTCGCCGAAGTCGGCGACAAGCTCGACGTCGTGATGGTGCCCAAGGTCGAGGGGCCGTGGGACATCCACTACATCGACCAGCTGCTGGCCCAGCTCGAGGCCCGGCACGGCGTGACCAAGCCGATCCTCGTCCACGCCATCCTCGAGACCGCCGAGGGGGTCGCCAACGTCGATGCCATCGCCGCCGCCTCGCCCCGCATGCACGGCATGAGCCTCGGACCCGCCGACCTCGCGGCCTCCCGCGGCATGAAGACCACCCGCGTCGGCGGCGGCCATCCGGATTACCGGGTCATCGCCGACCCGACGAGCGACGGCGCCGCCCGGGCCTCCGCCCAGCAGGACCTCTGGCACTACACCATCGCCAAGATGGTGGATGCCTGCATGGCCAACGGTCTCAAGGCCTTCTACGGCCCCTTCGGCGACTTCTCCGACGGCGAGGCCTGCGAGGCCCAGTTCCGCAACGCCTTCCTGATGGGGTGCGCCGGGGCCTGGACCCTGCACCCGAATCAGGTCGCCATCGCCAAGCGGGTCTTCGCCCCCGATCCGGCGGAGGTCGCCTTCGCGGTGCGGATCGTCGAGGCGATGCCCGACGGCACCGGCGCGGTGATGCTCGACGGCAAGATGCAGGACGACGCCACCTGGAAGCAGGCCAAGGTCATCGTCGATCTCGCCAAGCTCGTGGCCGAGAAGGATCCGGAACTCGCCAAGACCTACGGTCTCGCCTGAGGGTTTTTCCCCTCCCCTTCGTCATCGGCGGAGCACCGCCGATGACAAGTGGCCCGGAGCCGCTTATTTTCTATCGCATGACCGATACGATCACTGCCGATTCCGTGATGAGAACCGCCAAGTTCGGCCTCGGTGCCGTCGTGCGCCACCGCATCTATCCCTTCCGCGGCATCGTCTTCGACATCGACCCGGTGTTCGACAACACCGAGGAATGGTGGCTGGCGATTCCCGAGGAGGTCCGGCCACGCAAGGACCAGCCGTTCTACCACCTGCTCGCCGAGAATGCGGAGAGCGAATACGTCGCCTACGTGTCCGAGCAGAACCTCGTGACCGACACCTCCGGGGAGGCCCTCCGGCATACCGGCATCGCCGAGGTGTTCGAGCGCGGCGCCGACGGCAGCTACCGGATGCGCGGGGCAGCCCACGCCAACTGAGACCCCGCCGGCGCGGTCGGCGCCGGGAGACAGGCCCGTGAAACGCAACGAGGCCGGGCATCGCGCCCGGCCTCGTTGCGTTCAGGAAGGCCGGCCGCGCGAGCGGCCGGCGGAGTCGCGATCCTCAGGGCTTCGGCGCGGCGGCCGGCGCACCGGCGGCCGGTGCAGCGCCGGCGGCGTTCTGCTGCTCGAGCTTCTTGCGCATGTCCTCGCTGCGCTTCTCGAGTTCCGCCTGCAGCTTCTTCTGCTGCTCCTCCAGCACCTTCGGATCGATGGCCGGGCCGTCGAAGGCCTTGCCGAAGCCGGTGATCGGCACCGCGAAGGTGACCTCGCGCTGGGTCTGGTTCTGGACGCTGACGTTGAGGGTGGTGCCCTTCTTCATCGCGGCGACGAGCTCGGGGCCGACATTGCCGGCCTCGGCGAAGCAGCCGTTGGGGAAGCACACGGCGAACTTGCCGGCGGTGCCCTGCTGGCCGTCGATGGTGAAGCGGATGCCCGGCTGCAGCAGCAGGCCGAGGGGCAGCAGGTAGCGGATCACCCGCACTTCCTGCTTCTGGGCGGCGTTCTTCATCTCGTAGACGGCGACCGCGAGCACGGGCTGGCCCTGGTCGGAGACGAAGTCGCGGGTGGTGTAGCAGACGTCGGTGCCGCTGGCCTGGTCCTTGCCGCAGACCTTGGTCCATTCCGTCTGGGCCGGATCGGACTTCACGTTGACGATCTGCGGGCCCGTCTGGGCCGCCCCGGTGGGAGCGGCGGCCGGGGGCGCCGTCGGCGCGGGGGCGGTCGGGGCCGGCGCGGCCTTGCCCTTGGCTCCCTGCGCGAGAGCCGGTCCGGCAACCCCCGCCATTCCGGTAAGGCCCGCCAGGGCGAGGAACGCGGCGACGCGCAGCGGGCGCGCGGGACGGTTGGCGAAGAACATCAGCTCTGACCCCTTAAGATACGGCGTAACGGATTCGGCTCGCGGGATGCGCCTCGAAGCTGGGGCGCGGATTCGCATCGAACGGTTCGGACTTCAAGGGCGCTTCGGGCGTTCGGACGTCCGTTCGGCCCCTGCCCGGCGCATACATCGCACCAGGCCCGCCGGACGGGTACCCTTCGACCGAGATCGCTTCGAAGCCGACATCCCCCTGGGCCGAGATCATGACTGGACCGGGATCGCAGCGGTGCAGCGGATGAGAGCCTCCGCCACCGCGCGGCAACCCGCGGACCGCGCCCTCGACGGCGCAGTCCCGTCCCGACGACAGGGCGGCCTGCTTTCCCCCCGAATGCGGCGAAGACATGACACCACGGCCGTGGCCGGGGGGCTGCGGCGGCTCCGGGGTTAAGGCGAACTTAACCCTAAGCCTTCATGAACGAAGGGTCGCGGGAGTCAGCGTACGTGCCGGCGCAGCAAGCAGCCCAGTTCCAAGCCTCCCATCTCCTGGACTCGGTCCGGGCGGGAATCCCCCTGTCCCAGGCCAGCCGCCGCATGGCCGGCGGGTCCGCACCCGGGCCCGGCCGTCCGGCCCTGGTGGGGTCCGGGGCCACGCCGGGGAGCCCTGCGGGCGCGGGGCCCGACAGCGCGCGGGTTCCGCCCCGGGCGCAGCGTCTCTGTACCCTTCTGGCGGGGACGGCCCATGCCCATCCCCATCGCGTCGCCTTCGTCGATCCGCCGCACAAGCCCCTCTGGAGCGGGCGGCCCGCCATCACCTGGACCTACGGGGCGGCGGCCGAGATCGTGGCCCGCCTCGCCAACGGCCTGCGCAGCTGGCGCCTGGCCCCCGGCAGCCGCATCGGCCTCGCCCTCCCGGGCAGCTCCGAGAGCTTCCTCGCCTACCTGGCCGTGGAGGCCGCCGGCCACATCCCCTGCCTGCTGCCGCTGAGCCTCGACGAGGAGGGCCTCCTCGCCGCCGTGCAGCAGGCCGCGCTCCCGGCGGTCATCACCCAGACCCGGTTCGGCCCCCTCGCCCTGGCCGAGCGCCTGTGCCGGGTCGCGGTCCGGTATTTCGGGCTGCGCTACCTCGCCGCCTTCGGCCCGGACGTTCCGGACGGCGTGATCAGCCTCGACGCCATGGCCCTCGACCAGGCGGGCGGCCCCTTCGCCCCCGGGCCCGGCGGCCTCATCAGCTTCACCGCGGGCGATCCCGCGCATCCGGTCCACCGCAGCGGCGACGCCCTGCTGGCGGCCATCGCCGTGTACCTCGTCACCGCCCGGGTCCAGCCCGGGGACCGCATCCTCAGCCTGGTGCCGCAGAGCGACCTGCGCGGCCTCGTGACCGGCCTCGGGGCGGCCCTCGTGGCGGGCGCCGGCCTCGAGACGCTGCCGGTGTTCGAGGCCCGCAGCTTCGCCGACGCCCTCGACCGGCCGCTGCCGACCCGCCTCGTCGTGCCGGCGGCGCTGGAGCGAAACCTCGCCGCCAGCCGCCTACCGCGGACGCTGGAGGCCATCGTCCTCGCGCATCGCGCCCCGGGGCGCCTCGGTCCGCGCACCCTCGCCTCCGAGGCCCATCGCCCGATCATCGACGTGGTCGCCTTCGACGAGACCGCCCTCCTGGCCGGTGCCCGGGAGGCCAACGACGTCGCCCTGGCGCTGACCCATCCCGAGCGCGCCCACCTGTTCTCGACCCTCATGGCCCTGCGGCGGGACCCGGACGGGCGCCTCGCCTTCCGGGGCCGGGCCTGCCACGCCGAACCGCTGCAGCGCGATATCGCGATCCCCGAGACGGTCGATGCCTGGGCGCCCTCGCCCTTCGCCGCGGGCATCGAGGACGACCGCACCCTCGCCATCCGGCGGGCCTGAACCGCCCGCCGTCCGGGCTGCCAGCCGGGGGACCGCGGCGCCCTCCGGCGATCGGCCGCGGCGCCCGCCGCCGATCCGCGATTGCGGTGCCGAAAGCCGGTTTGCCGATTCGCCGGAACGGGTTGGGCGAAGGCCGTGCGCTCCGTCGCCACCGAATGATGCGCCGCATCGAATCGGTTCATCCGCCGCTCAGGGATCGGGCGGCACGGTCACGTCCGAAACGTGGCCGGCGAACCAACCGCCCCCATGTGTGTTGTCACACGGGTCTCTTTCCAAGGGACGAAGGATGGGCTAGCACTGATGCTCATGGGTGCGCTGCAACAAGTTCTCGTGGTCGACGACGGCCACCGTGCGATCGATCATTCGCTCGCCGCCGAGCTCGCGGAGCTCGGCTACGCCAGCGTCACCGCCTCCCTCGAGGCGGCGCATGACGTGCTCGCGGTCATCGCGCGCCCGGCCGCCATCCTGCTCCAGGCCTCGTCCCGGCGCGATCCGGCCTATGCCCAGCTCTCCGAGCGCCTGCGCGAGCAGATGCGCCAGGCCGGCATCCCGGTGATCGTCGTCGACGAGACGATGGGCCGCCGGTCCGGCACCTGCATCGACCTGCAGAGCCAGATCGGCCCCTACGTGCTGAACCAGCCGGACCTCTGAGAGACTGGTCGAAGAGACCGTCCCACCCTCTTCTGTTCCATGCGAAAAGGGCGTGCCGGCGGCGCGCCCTTTTCGCATTCCGGCTCAGGCCGCCTTCTTGCGGCGGGCGATGGTCGACAGGCTGCGCAGGATCGTGGTCGTCACCTTGAGGCGCTCCGGGATCGTGTCGAGCTCGCGGATGAAGACGATGCTCATGTCCGGCCGCACCTTGGCGAAGGAGGCCTGCTCGGCGACGTAGGCCACGAGCCCCTGCGGGTTGGCGAAGGCCTTGTCGCGGAAGTGGACGACGACGCCCTTCGGGCCGGCCTCGACCTTCTCCACGTTGGTGTCGCGGCACAGGATCTTGATGGTGACGATCTTGAGGAGCTGCTCCACCTCCGGCGGCAGGGGTCCGAAGCGGTCGATCAGCTCGGCGCCGAAGCTCTCCATCTCGGCGTCGTTCTCCAGGGTCGAGAGCCGGCGGTAGAGCCCGAGGCGGACGGTGAGGTCCTCCACGTAGTCCTCCGGGATCGTGACCGGCGCGCCGAGCGCGATGGTGGGCGACCAGGCCTCCTCCACCGGCTCGTCGATGCCGGCCTTGAGCGCGGTGACGGCGTCCTCCAGCATCTGCTGGTAGAGCTCGTAGCCCACCTCCTTGATGTGGCCCGACTGGGCGTCGCCGAGGAGGTTACCGGCGCCGCGGATGTCGAGGTCGTGGCTCGCGAGCTGGAAGCCCGCGCCCAGGGTGTCGAGGGTCTGGAGCACCTTCAGGCGCTTCTCCGCCTGGACCGTGAGGGTGCGGTTGGCCGGGGTGGTGAACAGCGCGTAGGCCCGGGCCTTGGCGCGTCCGACGCGGCCGCGCAGCTGGTAGAGCTGGGCGAGGCCGAACATGTCGGCCCGGTGCACGATCAGGGTGTTGGCGGTGGGGATGTCGAGGCCGGATTCGACGATGGTGGTCGACAGCAGCACGTCGAACTTGCCCTCGTAGAAGGCCGTCATCACGTCCTCGAGCTGGCCCGCCGCCATCTGGCCGTGGGCCACCGCCACCGTGGTCTCGGGCATCTCCTGGTCGAGGAAGCGCTTGACCTCGGCCAGATCCTCGATGCGCGGCACCACGTAGAACGACTGGCCGCCGCGGTAGCGCTCGCGCAGCAGGGCCTCGCGGATCAGGAGCGGATCGAACGGGGTCACGAAGGTGCGCACCGCCAGGCGGTCCACCGGCGGCGTCGCGATGATCGAGAGCTCGCGCACCCCCGTCATGGCGAGCTGCAGGGTGCGGGGGATGGGCGTCGCCGACAGGGTGAGCACGTGCACGTCGGCCTGGAGCGCCTTGAGGCGCTCCTTGTGGGCCACGCCGAAATGCTGCTCCTCGTCGACGATGATGAGGCCGAGATCCTTGAAGGCCACGGCCTTGGCCAGCAGCGCGTGGGTGCCGACGACAATGTCGACGGTGCCGGCGGCGAGCCCGTCGCGCACCCGCTTCATCTCCGTGTTGGAGACGAAGCGCGACATCTGGGCGACCTCCACGGGCAGGCCCTTGAAGCGCTCGCTGAACGTCCGGTAGTGCTGGCGCGCCAGCAGCGTGGTGGGCACCACCACCGCCACCTGCTTGCCCCCCATGGCCCCCGCGAAGGCGGCGCGGAGCGCCACCTCGGTCTTGCCGAAGCCGACGTCGCCGCAGACGAGGCGGTCCATCGGCCGGCCCGCATTGAGGTCGGTGAGCACCGCGTCGATGGCGTTGGCCTGGTCCTCGGTCTCGTCGAAGGCGAAGCGGGCGGCGAACTCGTCGGTGAGCCCCTCCGGCGCGTGCAGGCGCGGGGCCTGCCGCACGAAGCGCTCGGCCGCGACCCGGATGAGCTGGCCGGCCATCTCCAGGATGCGCTTCTTCATCTTGGCCTTGCGGGCCTGCCAGGCGCCGCCGCCGAGACGGTCGAGGGCGATCTCGGCATCCTCCGAGCCGTAGCGCGTCAGGAGCTCGATGTTCTCCACCGGCAGCAGCAGCAGGCCGCCGGCATACTGGATCTCCAGGCAATCGTGCGGCGCCCCCGCGGCCGTCACGGTCTTGAGGCCGACGAAGCGGCCGATGCCGTGGTCGGCATGGACCACGAGGTCGCCGGGCTGGAGGGCCTGCACCTCCAGGATGATGTCCTGCGGGCGCTTGGCCTTGCGCTTCTGGCGCACCAGCCGGTCGCCGAGGATGTCGCCCTCCGAGATCACCGCGAGGCGGTCGACGACGAAGCCGGAGTCCAGGCCCCAGACCGCGACGGCGACGTCGGTGCCGCGCTTCAGGGCGTTCACCGCCGCGAGGGTGTTGATGGCCACGGGCTTCTTCAGGCCGTGGTCGGCCAGCACCGAGCAGAGCCGGTCGCGCGAGCCGTCGGACCAGGAGCCCAGGATGACGTGATGCCCGGACCCTTGCAGGTCCTTCACGTGGGCGACGGCCGCGTCGAACACGCTGGCGGCCTCCTCGGCGCGCTCGGCCGCGAAGGTGCGGCCCTGGCGGCCCTCGCAGTCGATGGTCGCCCGGTCCGGGCTCTCCGGCATCGAGAAGGGCGAGAGCCGGGCGATCGCCGCCGCCGCGACCCGGTCGCGCCACTCGTTGGGGGTGAGGTAGAGGGCGGAGGGCTTCAGGGGCTTGTAGGGCGCGACCCCGGGGGACGGCGCCTTCATCGCCTCGGCGCGGGCGTCGTAATAGTCGCGGATCAGGGTGAGGCGCTCGTGCGCCGCCTCGTCCACCTGGGCGTCGAACACCATCGGCACGCCGGCCACGTAGTCGAACAGCGTGTCGAGGTGGTCGTAGAACAGCGGCATCCAGTGCTCGAGGCCGGCATAGCGCCGGCCCTCGCTGATGGTCTCGTAGAGCCGGTCGTCGCGGGTGGCGGCCCCGAAATTCGAGAGGTAGCCCTGGCGGAAGCGCCGGATCGTCTCGGTGGTGAGCTGCACCTCGCTCATCGGCACGAGGTCGAGGGAGCGCAGCTGCCCGACGGTGCGCTGGGTCTCGGGGTCGAAGGCGCGGATCGATTCCAGGGTGTCGCCGAAGAAGTCGAGGCGGATCGGGTTGGGCAGACCCGGCGGCGACAGGTCGAGGATGCCGCCGCGCACCGCGTACTCGCCGGTGTCCCGCACGGTGCCCGTGCGCAGGAACCCGTTGGCCTCGACCCAGGCCGTCACCGTGTCCATCGGCACCACGTTGCCGATGGCGGCCGAGAACGTCTCGACCGCGATCTTCTCTCGGGGCGGCACCCGCTGAATCAAAGCGTTGACGGTGGTGCAGAGGATGCGGGGCTGTTCCTCCGAGGAGCGCGAGCGGGCGAGGCGCGACAGGGCCGTCATGCGCTGGGCCGCGATGGCGCCGTTGGGCGAGACCCGGTCGTAGGGCTGGCAGTCCCAGGCTGGCACGCTCATCGCCTCGATCTCGGGGGCGACGAACTTCAGGGCGCTGACGAAGGCGGCCGAGCGCCCCGAATCGCGGGCGACATGCACCAGCACCGCCGGCCCCTCGACGTCCCGGCTGAGGGCCCGGGCGAGATCCGCCACGACCACCGCGTCGAACCCCTCCGGCACGTTGGCGAGCGTCGGGCTGTCGCCGCGCTTCAGCGCCTCCAGGGCGCGGGCCAGCGCCCCGGATTTCGGCAGGGCGAAGCGCGCCGTCTGGGGTCTTGCCGCGGGCGCGGGGGCTTTGGGTTGAGGTTTTGCCATCGGGTCGGGGTTCTGAACTCGTGCTGGGCCGGGCGGAAGCGCCTGTTCTTCCGTCCGCCATCCTGTCTCGGAAGGACCGCCTCGGCGGCCTCGAAAGGACGTTTCGTTCCCCCCCGGGGGCGGACCGGCGGGACGGACGCGCAAGGGGACGGGACCGTATGTATCCCTGAGCCCGGTCCTTACCAGACCCGCCCCCCGCCGTAACCGGCGTTAACCTACCCCGCCGCGTTGATCCAGCGCAGCGGCCGGCGGACCTCGACCGGCGGCGGGTTCCCCCTCCCCACGCGGCTTCACCCCCGCGCGCGGTTCCGCGCCGGAGGCATGGCCCAGATGTCAACGCGCGGACGGGGACGCGGGACGCCGCGGAACCCTGTGTTGCGCTTGGAATGTTGCCGGTTCCCCGGCGTCCCTCGGCTCCGGCGTCGCCGCCGGGGCCGTTGGCGTCGCGGTGTCTCCGACGGGGCTCGCGCTGGCGCTAAGTTCGGCGGGTTCTGGGGAGACCCCGCACGCTTCGGAGCGAGCCTTCGTCGCACGCCGCCTCGTCATGGGCGGCGCCGCAGCGTCTTCCCGCTGGCCCAGCGACGGGTCGGACGGCGGGGGCATTTCCTCCCCCGGCGCGCCGCCCTGTGCCGAGCCGGCGGTCATAGCGAGCCGTCGCCCGGGGCGGCAGCGACCGAAGCCACCGACGCGGGCACCGCCCCGCCGCCCCCAGCCCGTCCGGTCGGTCTCCGGTCGGGCTCCCGATTCGTACGGGCGGCAGGTCGGGAGATAGGGGCACGAATTAGGAATATTGTCAAGACTTTCGCGGTCCGCCCCGCGTCGGGCCCGCCCGCCCGGTGGATCGACGCTTGGGAGATCGACGCTTGGCGGATCGGCGTTTGGCGGATCGGCGTTTGGCGGATCGGCATTTGGCGGATCGGCATTTGGGAAGCCCGTCGGGCGGGGCTGCGCGGCGGCCCGGGCCGGTCCCTCACCCGGTCAGGCAAGGCGCCCTGTGCTGCCCAGCAACAACATTGTTTAACCTCATCGATGAATGTCGAGATCGCGACTCCGTGAAGCGCATCGCGTCAAAGATTGAAGGTGTTCGAGTCCTCGACTTTAAGATGTTTCGGGTTTGCTTAATCAGACTCTCGTAGGACGGGTTCGGATGCGGGCTGCGCATCGTGGGGGGCCCTCCGTGCCGTTCTTCGACACCGATCTGCGCGCGCTGATGGCCGCCATCGACAGATCCCGGGCCCGCATCGAGTTCACCCCCGACGGCACGGTGCTCACCGCTAACGACCTCTTCCTCGACCTGATGGGCTACACCCTCGCCGAGGTGACGGGAGAGCCCCACGGGCGCTTCGTCTCCCCCGAAGAGCGGGCCAGCGAAGCCTATCGCGCGTTCTGGGACGCCCTGCGCCGCGGCGAGCCGCAGACGCGCGCGTTCAAGCGCTTCGCGAAGGATGGCCGGGCGGTCTGGATCCAGGCCACCTACAACCCGGTCCGCGATCGCGCCGGGCGCGTGACCCGGGTGGTCAAGCTCGCCACCGACGTCACCGCGGAGGTCCTGCGCAGCATCGACCACGACGGGCAGCTCGAGGCCCTGCAGCGCTCCCAGGCCGTCATCGCCTTCGCCCTCGACGGCACGATCCTGGAGGCCAACGCCAATTTCCTGGCCGCGGTGGGCTACACCCGCGACGAGGTCCAGGGGCGCCATCACGGCCTGTTCGTGGATCCGGACGAGCGCGCGGGGGCCGCGTACCGCGCGTTCTGGGCGGATCTCGGCCGCGGCGAGTTCCGCTCGGGCGAGTTCAAGCGCATCGCCAAGGGTGGCCGCGAGATCTGGATCCAGGCCACCTACAACCCGATCCGGGACCGGGACGGGGTGCCGGTCAAGGTGGTCAAGTTCGCCACCGACATCACCGCGCAGAAGCTGCAGGTCGCGGACGCGATGGCGCAGCTGGCGGCGGTCAACCGCTCGCAGGCGGTGATCGAGTTCGCCCCCGACGCGACGGTCCTCGACGCCAATGCCAACTTCCTGACGGCGCTCGGCTACGGGATCGAGGAGATCCGGGGCCGGCCGCACGCCCTGTTCGTCGAGCCCGGCTACGCGCAGACGGCCGAGTATGCCGCCTTCTGGGACCGCCTGCGCGCCGGCCGCTTCGCGTCGGGCATGTTCCAGCGCTTCGGCAAGGGCGGCCGGCCCGTCTGGATCCAGGCCAGCTACAACCCGATCTTCGATCCCGCCGGCCGCCTGACCAAGATCGTCAAGTACGCCACCGACGTCACCGCCAACATGGAGGCGCGCTCCGTCGCGGTCGAGACCGCCGAGCGCACCCTCGACAACGTCCAGGCGGTCACCGATGCGGCCGACGTCATGAACGCCTCCGCGCGGGAGATCTCCCGCAGCATGGCCCAGTCCAAGACCGTCGTGGACGACATCCACGGCCGGGCCGGGGAGGCGGATGCCGCCACCGAGCGGCTCCGCGGCGCGGCCCAGGCGATGAGCGGCGTCGCCACGATGATCACGGACATCGCCCAGCAGATCAATCTCCTGGCCCTCAACGCGACGATCGAGGCGGCCCGGGCCGGCGAGGCCGGGCGCGGCTTCGCGGTGGTGGCGACCGAGGTGAAGACCCTGGCCGGCCAGGCCGCCGCCGCCACGAACCGGATCAGCAGCGAGATCGCCGGCATGCAGGCGGTCTCCAGCGAGGTCGCCACCACCCTGGCGACGATCACGGCGGCGGTCGGCACGATCAGCCGGCATGTCGACGGCGTCACCGCCGCGATGGATGAGCAGGCGCAGGCCACGGGCGCGATCCTGGCCAGCATGCAGCAGGCGGCCGACGGGGTGTCGCGCATCAGCACGGGCCTGGACGACTGGACCATCGGGATGGAGGAGCGGCGCACCGAGCGACGGACGCGCGTCCTCCTGCGCGCCGCGATCCGCCTGCCCGGCGGCGCGCGCCTCGCCTGCACCATCCGCGACCTGACGCAGGGCGGGGCGCGGCTGCATCTGGGCCAGCCCGCCCAGGTGCCGGATCGGTTCGCGGTCGTCGTCGAGGCGGATGGACGCGAGTTCGACTGCGCCGTGCGGCATCGGTCCGGCACCAGCCTGAACGTGCAGTTCCTGTCCTCGGCCGACGGACGATCGGCGGCGCACGCCCACGGTCGGTGACCGAATCTCCCCGGGACGGGACCCTGCCGGTGCGGATCGGGCGACGAAGTCCGCTCGATCCGCGCCCGCCGGCACCTCAGTCCACGTGGACGGCCAGCTTCATCTTCGGGTGGACGCCGCACAGGACGAGGAAGTCGCCCCGGTGCGGGAACACCATCGTGGTGCGGCTGCCGGGGGCCTGGTCGCCGAAGTCGCGGCGGACGCCGTCCGCCTCGATATAGGCGTGGTGGACGGCCGTCGCCTCGTCGTTGGACAGCACGATGGACCCGCCGGCCTGCAGGGTGACGGCCTGGAAGCCGAATTGTCGGGCTTTCTGGATGACGATGCCGGCGACGTTCGAGGCATGGGCGTAGGCTTGGAGGCCCCCGAGACAACAGGCCAGACCTGTTGCATACGCGAAAACGCGCCGCTTCATCAAAGATCCCATCATCCAGGCTCGCGCGATAGTCTACTTTTATGTTCTGCGCAGAACAGTAGATCGTGAAAGTTTCAAAAGCATTGCAGCCTTGATCTCGCCGAAAATTTGAGCGGGTTTGGTTGATTCGGAGTGGACTATCGCGGTCGTTTTTTGGGTATCGGCGCGCACGTCTGCGGATCTACGGTCTGCCCCGATGATCGACGGCAGGAAAAGAACCTCGCGGCCGGCGCTCTTCTTGTGTTTTCAGCTCCGACGCTGACCGTCCGGGTCGGCCTCGACCGATCGACGGTCTTCCCACGACCCCGGCGCCGATGCCAGGGCCGGCGAACCCGATGCTCGGGAATCCGGGAGGCGGGAAGTCGGGGGCGCGGACGGGTCGCGCGCGCGCCGATCCCTAGTGGATCGGCGCGTCGTGCCTGTGGAAGGCCTTGAGGCGGCGATAGACCGGGGTGTCGTAGTTCGCGGGCGTCGCGTCCTCGCCGGTGAGCCAGCGGAACAGGTCGCGGTCGGGCACCTCGATCAGGGCCTCGAAGGTGGTGAGCTCCTCCTCCGTGAGTGTGCCGATCTCGGCATCGGCGAAGCGGCCCATGATCAGGTCCATCTCGCGGATGCCCCGGTGCCAGGCGCGGAAGAGGGTGCGGCGGCGGCGCGGATCGAGGTCGGCGCTGGTGCGGGTGGTGCCGGACATGCAGTCAGCCTGTGATGCGGGGATCCCGGGATGCCGTGATCCTTGGATCGGAGGATCCTTTGGATCGTGGCAGCCCCGGCCCGGCCCCGGTGCGTCATCCGTCGCGGGACCAAGCCTTCCAGGCGGTATATAGAGTCAGCGGCCCGCGCCGCCATCCCGCCCGGGCCGTCCGATTCCGCCCGGGTCCTGCCCCCTCCTCCGGATTCCCATCCGCCCGTTTCCCGCCCCCGAGCCGCATGACCGAGCCTGCGTCCCGCCAGCCCCTGCTCCGCCCGAGCGTCCTCGATGCCCTCTTCGCGCCCGCGCGCGGCCTTCCCGGCATCGGGCCCAAGATGGCGCCGATGATCGAGCGGCTGCTCGGCACCCCCGAGCAGCCGGCCCGGATCGTCGACCTCCTGTTCCACCTGCCGCAGGGCGGCGTCGCCCGGCGCCTGATGGGCTCCATCGCCGAGGCGCCCCCCGGCGAGCCCGTGACCCTCGGCGTCACCGTGACGGGCTACCGGGCGCCCCAGCCCGGGGCGGGCCGGCGGCCGTTCCGGGTGCTGGTGGAGGATGCCACCGGGGACATCACCCTGGTGTTCTTCGGCATGCCCCAGGCCCGGGTCGAGAAGATGCTGCCCCTGGGGAGCCACCGCTACATCACGGGGCGCATCGACCTCTGGGACGGGCACCGCCAGATGGTCCATCCCGCCCGCATCGTCGACGAGGCGGGGCTCGCCGCTCTGCCCACCGTCGAGCCGATCTACGGCGCCACCGAGGGGCTGACCTCCCGGGCGATCTCGAAGCTGGCCCATGCCGCCCTGGAGCGCCTGCCGGTGCTGCCCGAGTGGCAGGACCCGGCCTGGATCGCCCGCGAGGGACTGCCGGCCTTCGCCGACGCCCTGCGGGCCGAGCACCGGCCGGAGGTGGCCCCGCCCCCCGTGCCCGAGGGCGGCGGCGCGGCCCCCCGCTCCCCGGCCCGGCGGCGCCTGGCCTACGACGAGCTCCTGGCCTCGCAGCTGGCCCTCGCCCTGATGCGGGCCCGCAACCGCCGGGCGCCCGGCCGGGCCAATGCGGGGGACGGACGTTTGAGCGGCGGGATCGAGGCCGCCCTGCCCTTCGGGCTGACGGGGGCGCAGAGCCGCGCCGTGGCCGAGATCCGCGCCGATCTCGCCTCCGACCGGCGCATGCTGCGCCTGCTCCAGGGCGATGTCGGCTCCGGCAAGACCGCGGTGGCGCTCCTCGCCATGGCCTCGGCCGTGGAGGCCGGGCGCCAGGCCGCCCTGATGGCCCCCACCGAGATCCTGGCGCGCCAGCACTTCGAGCGCCTCGCCCCCCTGGCCGCGCCCCTGCGCCTGCGCCTCCTCACCGGGCGCGACAGGGCCTCCGAGCGCCGGGCCACCCTGGCGGCCCTGGCGGCCGGCGCGGTCGACATCGTCGTCGGCACCCACGCGCTGTTCCAGGACAGCGTGGTCTTCGCCGATCTCGGCGTGGCCGTGGTGGACGAGCAGCACCGCTTCGGCGTGCACCAGCGCCTGGCTCTGGGCGCCAAGGGCGCGGCGGTCGACATCCTGGTGATGACGGCGACCCCCATCCCCCGGACCCTGGCGCTGACCTGCTTCGGCGACATGGACGTCTCGGTGCTCGACGAGAAGCCCGCCGGGCGCCAGCCCATCGCCACCCGCCTCGTCTCCACCGACCGCCTCGACGAGGTGGTGGCGGGCTTGGGGCGGGCGCTCGCCGCTGGCGACCGGGTCTACTGGATCTGCCCCCTGGTGGCGGAATCCGAGTTCGTCGACCTCGCTGCGGCCGAGGAGCGCTTCGGGGACCTGCGCCACAGCTTCGGCGACGCGGTCGGGCTGATCCACGGCAAGATGCCGGGGCCCGACAAGGACGCCGCCATGGAGCGCTTCCAGCGGGGCGAGACGAAGATCCTCGTCTCCACCACGGTGGTGGAGGTCGGCGTCGACGTGCCGGAAGCCAGCATCATGGTCATCGAGCATGCCGAGCGCTTCGGGCTGGCCCAGCTCCACCAGCTCCGCGGCCGGGTCGGGCGGGGCGCGCGCGCCTCCACCTGCCTGCTGCTCTATCGCGGGCCGCTGGGCCAGGTCTCGCGGGCGCGCCTCGAGATGATGCGCGAGACCGAGGACGGCTTTCGCATCGCGGAAGAAGACCTGCGCCTGCGCGGCGAGGGCGAGGTGCTGGGCACCCGCCAATCGGGGATGGCCGCCTTCCGCCTGGCCAGCCTGGAGACCGACGCCGAACTGCTCCAGGTGGCCCGCGACGACGCGCAGCTCGTGGTCCAGCGCGACCCCGGCCTGACGAGCGCACGGGGGCAGGCGCTCCGGGTGCTGCTCTACCTGTTCGAGCGCGACGCGGCGATCCGCCTGCTCGGGGCGGGCTGACCGGACGATCGGGCGCTCGGTTCACCGCGGCGAGCGGCCGGGACGGGGGGATGTCTGCCCGTTCGCTTCCCAGCAACGTGTTGCGGAAGCGAACATCCATCATCTGCCGGAGGCTTTTTCCAAGCAGAGGATTTGCTCCGGTACGAGAGTCTGGCCAACCGAGCGAAACGCCATCTTGCGCCTGCAGAGTGTGTGCCTCCCCTTCGATAGGTGATCGGCTAAAGCGGCTTCGCCGCCGCATCGCGGATCTGGGCGACGAGGAACGCCTCGGCGCGCTGCCACGACTCATCCGTATCGCCCCGGAAATTCAGGTCGCGGGTCATGATATCTCGGCCCGTCCGTGCATCAACCAGACGCGCCCAAAGCTGAAGGATCAGGGTGCTGCTTTTATGCACGACGCCGACGAAGATCAGCTGCGCACCGCGATCCCGTGCGGCTTGGAGCAAGCAAGTCGCTTGGCCCGTGGGGCAATCCTGGCTCAGGTGCTCGGCGGGAAGCACGGCCGCGCGGTACATGCCCGTGCGGGTAAGATCGACGGCGAGGTCGTCCGTCAGGCGTGCCAGACGCTCCGTGTGCTGAACGGACTGATCAGCGGGCTCGCCTGAGGTGTCGAGCAATTTGAGAGGCAGCACCGCGACTGAAACCGGGGTGGTTTCCGCCGCGCGGATCGGTGTCCCCGCCAGCGATGTCATGACGCCGCCGATCATACCGATCCGATACGCGTGCCGTATGACGCTGCGATCGTTGAAAGCCGACATGGCCGTTCCCTCCCGGATACCTCTGGCCTGATCCACGCCGGCCAATTCCCTCCGGTCTAGGCGACACCGAACCCCCAATCTTGCCATCCTGCGCCAAAGCGCGGACCTTGCGGCCGGGAGGCCATCCATGTCGGCATACGGACTGACCAGGGCGCGCACGATGGGGCCGATCGCCGAGGCGGTCGCCGCAGCCGGCGGTTCCGTCGGCCGCGCCTTCGGTCGCGCCGGAATGCCCCTGACGCTCTTGGATACTCCGGATCGGCTGATCCTCCTCCGGGATCAGCTCACGCTCGTCGAGGCAGCCATCCGCGAGATCGGCGATCCCGCCTTGCCGGCTCGGCTCTCGACCCGCACCGGTATCGCAGGCCTGGGTCCCATCGGCATCCAGGTGCAGTCCGCTGACACCCTCGGCGACGCCCTTGGGCGGGTGGAGGTCGTCACACCGCTGCTCTTGCAGACCGCGACCCGGACCGGCGTCTGCTGCCGGGGGGCGGAGGCCTTCTACGGCTACGAAGTCGCCGAGCGGATCGCGTGCGGGCGTCAGGCCAACGAGATCCTGGCGCTCGGCTATCTGCTGGGTACGGTGCGCCATTTTCTCGGCAAGGCCTGGCGGCCTACGCGCGCCGTGGTGACAGGGGCGTGGCTCCCGGCCCGCGGCGAGATCGAGGTCCTGTTCGGATGCGAGGTCGCGCTAGGCCCACGCGCTGGGCTCGCCTTCCCAGCCAATCTTCTGGAGACCGTCAATCCCTGCCGCTTCCGTCCTGTTCGCGACGGGGCCATGCAGGACGCGCCGATCACCGACCGGCTCGCAGATTGCGTCGCACACGTGATCGCCCTCGAACTCGACGAGGGGGGCTCTTCCATCGATCACGTGGCCCGACGCCTCGGCCTCTCGCGCCGGACCCTCCAGCGCCGCCTGGAGGAGGTTGGTACGTGCTACGCCGACATTCATCGCCGCATCATGCTTCTCCGCGCGGGCGAGCGGCTGGTTGAGACGACGCTGAGCATCGGGCGCATCGCCGCAGAGCTCGGCTACGACGATGCCGCTCACTTCACGCGTGCGTTCCTGGGCTGGACGGGCTCAACGCCCAGCCAATGGCGGCGGCACCACGGTCTGCGCTCCTGATTGAGCACGAAGCTGCGGGAACGCGCATACGGCGAATATCCGCCGTTGAGGCCCTTTCAAATCCGCTTCCAGGGCCTCGGTCGGTCGCAGACGGCACCAAGCCTTCGGGTTCGACGACGAGACGCCGGGGGCGCCCGGATCAGGCGTCGACCTTCGGGGGCTCGCCGTGGGCGGCCCGCAGGCTCGCCGCCAGGGCCTGGAATTTCGCGGGGTGGTCGTCGGGCTGGATCACGCCGGCCGACATCACCAGCTTGGCCGCGTCGTCCACGCTCATGGCGATCTCCACGATGTCGGTCCGCGGCAGGTAGAAGAAGAACCCGGTGGTGGGGTTGGGGGCGCAGGGCAGGAACACGCCGACATGGTCGCCCCCCGGCGCCAGGGCGTTCTGCACGTCCGGGGCGGCCGGCGCGGACAGGAACACCACCGACCAGGTGCCCTTCACGGGGAATTCCACGAGGCCGACGGTGCGGAACGAGGTGCCATTGGCGGAGAACAGCGTCTCGAAGATCTGGCGCAGGCCCTTGTAGAGCCCGGAGATCACCGGCGTGCGGGCGAGCAGCACCTCGCCGAACTCGACCACGCTGCGCCCCACCAGGTTGGCGGTGAGGAAGCCCAGCAGGGTCACCGCCACGAAGGCGATGAGGAGGCCGAGGCCCGGGATCGAGAACGGCAGGTAATGGTCGGGCAGGTAGCTCGCCGGCACCAGGGGCTTCACCCAGCCGTCGATGAGGCTGATGAACCACCAGGTCAGGTAGATCGTGATGGCGAGCGGCCCCGACACGATGATGCCGGTGAGGAAATAGGTCCGCAGGCGGCCCCGCGCGCTCACCCGCGGGCGGGCGCCGGCCTCGGGCTCGGGTGGGGGAAGCGGGGGGGACAGGGTGGGTGCCACGGATGCACTTTCGGCCGGGGGGACGGCGTCTCGGAGCGCCCTGCGCGGAACGCCCCTGCCCCGCGCGGCGTGCGGAGCCGGGGTTCCGGCAAGCTTGGCCCCCGTCCCAAGAGGTAGCCCCTGCGCTCCCGCGGCTCAAGACCGCGTCCGCGCCCCGTGCGACGGGTCGCGTTGCGGCCCCGCCCCCCGGGGGCCTATGGAAGAGCGCATGACCGAGAAGCTGACGATTCGCGCCCTGTGCGACCTGGGCCTCATTCCCGCGACCGAGGTGACGGCGGCCGTGAACGCCTACATGGCCGACCCGATGGCGCCGCCCTTCGTGTTCGGGGCGGGCTACCGGCTGAACCTCAGCAAGGCCATCCGCCGCCATCCCGGCGCCAACGACTTCGTCCTGCGCAGCGGCGCCGGCCCGCAGCTGAAGCGCCCCTTCGTCGAGGCGGCGATCTGGGAGGCCCGGCCCGACCGGGGCTGAGCCGAGCCGCGCGCGTTCTCGGCCGCGAACGTTCTCAGCCCCCCAGGATGGTGGCGAGGACCTGCCGGGCGCGCGCCCGGTCGGCGCGGGCCGGGGCGGCCTCCGCTCCGCCGCCCTGGCGGGGATTGGCCCCCGGCGGGGATTGGCCCCCGGCGGGGATCAGGCCCCGCCGATCAGCCGGGCGTACTCGGCCTCGGCGGTGCCGTAGCTTCCGTCGGCCAGGGCCCGCAGCGCCGGGCGGTCGAGGATGGTGATGCGCCCGCGCCGCGCCCGGATCAGGTTCTGGCCCTCGAGGTTCTGCACCGCGAGGGTCGTCCCGGAGCGCCGCACCCCCAGCATCAGGGCCAGGAACGCGTGCGTGATGGCGATGTCGTCGCCGTCGATCCGGTCGTGGCACATCAGCAGGCAGGCGGCCAGGCGCACCTCCAGGGTGAAGGTGGCGTTGGCGAAGGCGGTCTTGCCCAGGTGGACGATCTGCACCTGGACGAAGCGCAGCAGCAGATGGCGCAGGGACGGGCTCTGCCCGACGGCCGCCAGGAGCGCCGGGGCGTCGATGGCGAGCAGGCGGCCGGCGCTCTGCACGAAGGCGTGGTGGGGGGTCCGATCGCTGTCGAGCAGGATCGGCGTGGCGCCCACGAGGCCCTCCCGGCCCACGAGGCCGATCTCGACCCGGCCGGCCGAGGCCTCGGTGACGATCGAGACGAATCCGCTCTCGGGAAAGTACAGCCGCTCGACCGGCTGGTTGGGTCGGATCAGCAGCTGGCGGAGCGCGCCCGCCATCGGCTCCAGGTGCGGCGCGAGCCGCGCGAAATCCTCCGGCCCCATCGCCCGCAGGAGCCGGTTCCGCACCGTGGCCTGCCGGACCGGATCGGGTGGCGAAGACCTCGGCTGTGACGGATCCGGCATGGCGCTCCTCCCAGGACGGCAAGAGCGCGCGCGGTCTCCTCAACCGCCCGCGGCGGGATGCGACCGACATTTCTGAAATGGAGTTGTGGGCGCGCGTTTCAAGTATCCGTGCGGGTCTGCATGGTCTCTCGGCAGACGTCGGACATCCTGTTTCGGTGCGTGGACCGACGTTCGGGATCTTCCCCGGAGATCCTCGGGGACAAACCGCTCCCGGCCCGCGCCGCCGGAGCGCGGCCCGTCCGGGGTCCCCGGATCGACGCCCCCTCCGCCGGCTGTGCGCTTTGGGTCGCGGTGCGGGTTTTTTCGCAGAGGGCGGGATTAAGGGTGGTGTGCGCGCGGTCTGCTCATCTCAGTTCCAATCTGGAATAAGTAAAAAACATATCTCTTGCAGATGAATTGGGAATCCTGCCAAGACGTTTTGGTGCTTCCGAAAGTAAGTCAATTCACGTCTGCGGTAGCGCCTTCGTACTCACCCTGGAATGGTCTTTGGCTGTGAACTGCTTTGCGTCGCATGAGCGTGCCCGTCCCGTCGCCAGAGCAGCCCATCGCTGTCTCTTGGTCACGCTGCTGTCCGGCGTTGCTGCGGTCGGGTTCGCGCTCCGGGATGCGCAGGCGCAGAACGCCACCGACGCGGTGACCCTCGACACCCTCTCGGTGGAGGGCGCCGGCGCGGGCCGGAACGCCTCGGGCAGCCAGCCCGGCGGCGCGGTCGGCCCGGTGCCCGGCTACGTCGCCACCCAGAGTCGGGTGGCCACCAAGACCGACACCCCGATCCTGGAGACGGCGCAGTCGATCTCGGTGATCGGCCGCCAGCAGATCGAGGACCAGAACGCGCTCACCATCAACCAGGCCCTGCGCTATTCGCCGAGCGTGACCACCGAGCAGCGGGGCGGCGCCGGCGCCACCCGCCTGGAGCAGTTCTACATCCGCGGCTTCACCGCGCCGCTCTTCCTCGACGGCCTCGCCCTGCCGGGCAGCCGCGACGCCTCGGCGAGCATCGATCCGTTCCGGGTGGAGCGCATCGACGTCATCAAGGGCCCGGCCTCGGTGCTCTACGGGCAGTCGGGCCCCGGCGGCATCGTCAACTTCGTGTCCAAGATGCCGCGCTTCGTCCAGCACGGCGAGATCTTCGTCCAGGGCGGCGGCTTCAGCGAGGTCCGCGGCGGCTTCGACATCGGCGGCCCGATCCCGTCCGCGGCGGGGCCGCTGGCCGACCAGTTCGCCTACCGGGTGATCGGCCTCGGCTGGAAGGGCGACGGCCCGGCGGTGACGACGGAGGTCGAGCGCGTGCTCATCAACCCGAGCGTCACCTGGCGGCCCTCCGCCGACACCTCGCTCACCCTCATCGGCAACTACCAGCGCGATCCGTTCTCGGGCTTCTACGGCGGCTTCCCCGCCGTGGGCACGGTGTTCCCGCGCAACTTCGGCGGCGGCGTCACCGGCCGCCTGCCGGTGGACTTCTACGACGGCGACCGCAACTTCGAGCGCTCGGACCGGACCCAGGCCTCGATCAGCTACATCTTCGACCACGACATCAACGAGGCGCTGCACGTCCACTCGGCGGCGCGCTACCTGCGCACCGAGGGCGATTACCGCAGCGTCTACAGTGCCTTCAGCGAGAATACCGGCCCCTTCAGCAGCGGGCCGCTCATCGACCGCTCGCGCATCGCCACCCGGGTCGGGATCGATGCCTACACCATCGACAACAACCTCGTGGGCAAGTTCGACACCGGCCTCTTCGCGCACACCGCCCTCGTCGGCGTGGACTACCGGAGGTTCGAGACCCGCACCCTGTCGACGGCCTTCCCGGCGGCCCCCAGCCTGAACGTGCTGGCGCCCGACTACGCCATGACCATCCCGACGCCGCCCTTCACCACGGATGCGCGGATCACGTCGGAGCAGACCGGCCTCTACGTCCAGGACCAGATCAAGTTCGACCGCCTCGTCCTCACCCTGGGCGGCCGCTACGACTGGGCCAGCAATTTCGGCCCGACCCGGAGCCTCACGACCAACGTCGTGACCAACCAGGACGTGCCCTCCGAGGCCTTCACCGGCCGGGCGAGCCTGCTCTACCGCTTCGACAACGGCGTCGCGCCCTACGTCTCCTACAGCGAGGCCTTCGAGCCCATCACCGCCGGGCGGATCTTCGACGCGAATTTCGGCTCGGTCGGCCGCATCCCCGATCCGATCACCAGCGACCAGTTCGAGGCCGGCATCAAATACCAGCCGCCCGGCACCGACATCCTGCTCACCGCCGCCGCCTTCGACATCCGCCGCTCGAACGCGACCAACGCCGATCCGGTCAACCGGAACTTCGTGGTGCAGACCGGGGCCGTGGGGGTGCAGGGCCTGGAGTTCGAGGCGCGGGCCAACCTGGCCGAGGGGCTGAACGTCATCGGCGGCGTCTCGGTCATCGACGCCCGCACCGTCTCCGACATCACCACGACCCTCAACCAGGTCACCAACCAGCAGGTGCCGCTCCGGGGCCGAGTCCCGGTCCAGATCCCGGACACCACCGCCTCGCTGTTCGTCGACTACCGCTTCACCAGCGGCCCCCTGCTCGGGCTCGGCCTCGGCGGCGGCGTGCGCTATCTCGGCTCCTCCTGGGGCGACCCGGCCAATTCCTTCAAGGTGCCGGAAAGCGTCCTCGTGGATGCCGTGCTCACCTACGACCTGAAGAACCTCAACGCGACGCTCAACGGCTTCACGATGCAGGTCAACGCCCAGAACCTCCTCGACGAGCGCTATGTCACGGGCTGCTTCAGCTACTCGAGCTGCTTCTACGGCCTGCCCCGTACCGTCTACGCCACCCTGCGCTACCGCTGGTAACGCGTACCCTCGCCAGGCCCGCCCCCCCGGAGGATGCATGGGAACGAGCTTCCGCCAGGCGATGGCCTGGCTCCACACCTGGTCCGGCCTCGTCGTGGGCTGGGTCCTGCTGGCGGTCTTCGTCACCGGCACGGCGAGCTACTACCGGACGGACATCTCGCGCTGGATGCGGCCCGAGCTCCGCCAGGTCGAATCGCTCAGCCCCGACGCCCAGGTGCGGGCGGCCGAGTTCGGCGTCGCCCACCTCACCGCCCATGCGGGCGGGGCGCGGAGCTGGTTCATCGGCCTGCCGACCCCCGACAGCCCGGTCGTCGACCTGTTCTGGCGGACGAGGCCGGGCACCCCGCCGGGGCAGGCCCGCCTCGACCCGGCGACGGGGGCGCCGGCGGTGATCCGCGACACGAAGGGCGGCGACTTCCTCTACCGCTTCCACTTCGAGCTGCACATGCCGCCCCTCTGGGGCCGCTGGATCGTCGGCCTCTGCGCCATGATCATGCTCGTCGCGCTGATCTCCGGCGTGATCACGCACCGGCGCATCTTCGCGGACTTCTTCACGCTGCGGCGGGACAAGTCGGCCCAGCGCGGCTGGCTCGACGCCCACAACGTCACCGGCGTCCTCGCCCTGCCCTTCCACCTGATGATCACCTACACGGGCATCGTCACCTTGAGCGTGATGTACATGCCCTGGGGCATCACCACGGCCTACAGGGGCGAGGCCCAGACCTTCTTCGCCGAGAGCGGCCAGATCCCGGCGCCGCGCCCCCCCGCCGGGCAGCCCGGCACCCTGGCGCCCATCGGCCCGATGGTGCGCGCGGCCATGGCGACGGTGCCCGAGCCCCTGGAGCGGCTGGCGATCACCAATCCGCGGGACGCGAACGCCGTGGTGACGGCGGTGTTCGAGGAGCCGCACGGGCTCTCGCACGAGCACCCGCAGGTCGCCTTCGACGGGGTGACCGGCGCGGTGCGCGAGGTCCGGCAGGGCGGCCTCAAGCCGGCGACCCGGACCTTCACCACCCTGGTCGGCCTGCACGAGGCGCATTTCGCCGGGCCGGCCCTGCGCATCCTGTTCTTCGTCTGCGGCCTGATGGGCTCCGCCATGGTGGCCACCGGCCTCGTGCTGTGGGCGGTGGCGCGCCTGCCCAAGGCCGGCGAACGGGGCTTGCCTGGCCTGCGCCTGGTCCAGGCCCTCAACATCGGCGCCGTCGCCGGGCTGCCGGCGGGAATCGCGGCCTACTTCCTCGCCAACCGCCTGCTGCCCCTCGGCCTGCCGGGGCGGAGCGACGGGGAGATCGCCGCCTTCTTCGCCACCTGGGGCCTCGTCACCCTGGCGGCCCTCGCCGGGCCGGGGCGCCGGGCCTGGGGCGCGGCGCTGACCGCGACCGCCGGCCTCTATCTTGCGGTGGTGGCCGCCGACCTCGCCCTGGTCGATCACGGCTGGGCCGGGCTCCTCGCTGGGCAGGCGCGCTTCGTTTGGTTCGACGCGACGCTGCTGGCCCTGGCGGGCCTGTTCGCCGGCGCGGCGCGCAAGCTCGCCCGCTACGCCGGGCCGCGGCAGGCGGCCCGGGCGTCCGCCGCGTCCGGCGCGTCCGCCTCGCCGCCGCACCGCGCGCATCTCGGCGGCCTCGCCCCGACGGGCCCGTCGGCCCGCTGAGGTCCGGCGGCGGCAACCGGATCGACGCGGGGCAACCAAACGGGCCGGTGCCCGTTTCCAGGGTCCTTCAACGAACCCGAAACGGGACGACCCGCCATGATGTACCGCCTCGCCGCCGCCGCCGGATTTCTCGCCCTGAGCTCCGGCCTCGTGCTGGCCCAGACCCCCGCCGCCAAGATGGACGCCAACACGGACAAGGACCTGAAGGAGTACCAGCGCGCCGCCGTCAGCAAGGTCACCCTCGCCCAGGCGCTGACCACCGCCGAGCAGCAGGGCGAGAAGGGCCGCGCCATCGACGCCGACTTCGAGAAGGCCGACGGCAAGAACCCGAACCACTACAGCATCAAGGTCGTCTACCCCGACGGCAAGCTGGTGGAGTACGGCATCAACGCCGATGACGGCGCCCTGTACAAGACCGAGAACCAGCCGATCGAGCGCTACTTCACCCGCCTGAAGCCGGCCGATTTCCAGAAGGCCACCACCTCGCTCAAGGACGCTCTGAAGATCGCCGAGCAGAAGGCCGGCGGCGGCAAGGCCTACGAGGCCGAGGTCGAGCGCGAGGGCGCCTCGGTGCAGTACGACATCAAGGTGGCGCTCCCCGACCGCGAGCAGAAGGTCAAGGTCGGCCCCGACGGCAAGGTCGTCGACTGATCTGAAGCGGGAGGCCGGCCCCAGGGCCGGCCTCCCCGACCGGGGCCGTCAGCGGTAGTCGGTCGGCGTGAGCCCGTGGCGGGCGATCTTGTCGTAGAGGGTCTTGCGCGGCGTCCCCAGGGATTCCGCCGCCAGCCGGACGTCGCCCCCGGCCATGATCAGCTCCTCGCGGATCAGGCCGCGCTCGAAGCGGTCGACCTGATCCGCGAGGGTGCCGGCGGTGACGGCCTCCGGGGCCGAGCGCTCCAGGTCGGCGAGCCCCAGGGCGTAGCGCTCGGCGAAGTGCCCGAGTTCGCGCACGTTGCCGGGCCAGTCGTGCCGGCGCAGGTGGTCGAGCACCGGGCCCGTGATCGCCGGGACCGCGCGGCCGAAGCGGGCGGCCGCCCGCCGCAGGAATTCCTGGAACAGCAGGATCACGTCCTCGCGCCGGTCCCGCAGGGGCGGGATCGCGATCGTGATCACGTTGAGCCGGTGGTAGAGGTCGTCCCGGAAGGTGCCCTGGGCCGCGGCCTGGCCGAGATCGACCTTGGTGGCGGCCACCACTCGCATGTCGACGGCCAGGGACTCGTTGCCGCCGAGCGGCTCGACCCGGCGCTCCTGCAGCACGCGCAGCATCTTCACCTGCAGGTTGAGCGGCATGCTCTCGATCTCGTCGAGGAAGAGCGTGCCCCCCTGGGCGTGCTCGATCCGGCCGACCCGGCGCTTCAGGGCGCCCGTGAAGGCCCCGGCCTCGTGGCCGAACAATTCGCTCTCGGCGACGCTGTCGGGCAGCGCCCCGCAATTCATCGCCACGAAGTTGCGCTTGGCCCGCCGGCCCCAGCGGTGCAGGGCGCTCGCCACCACCTCCTTGCCGGCGCCGGTCTCGCCGAACACGAGGACGTCGACGTCGGCCTGGGCCACCTCGCGCACGAGCTGGCGCAGGCGCACGATGCCGGGCGAGACCCCGAGGAAGGCCGGATCCTCCTCCAGGGCGGCGTCGAGGCGCGCCCGCAGCTGGCGGTTCTCCAGGACCAGGCGGCGGCGCTCCAGGGCGCGCCGGGCCGAGGCCAGCAGCGCCTCGGCCGGGTAGGGCTTGGCCAGGAAGTCGTAGGCGCCGTCGCGCATCGCCCCCACCGCCATGCGGATGTCGCCGTGGCCGGTGATCAGGATGACGGGCAGCTCCGGGTCGAGGGCGCGCAGGCGGGCGAACAGCGCGACCCCGTCGAGGTCGGGCAGGCGCACGTCGGTGATGACGAGGCCGGGGGGATCGGCCAGGATCGCGGTCAGGGCCGGCCCGGCGGCCCCGAAGGTCTCCACCGTGAACCCGTCGAGCTCCAGGCTCTGGCGGTTGGCCCGGCAGACCTCCGCCTCGTCGTCGATGAAGACGACCCGCTCCGCCGAGGCCGCCCCCGCCATGGTCTCGCTCACGTCGTCGCCTCCGCCGGTCCGGCCACCCCGGTCCCCCCCTGTGCCGCGGCCTTCACCAGGGCCATGCGGAAGATCGTGCCGCCCGCCGGATCGCCCTGGACGGTGAGGCTGCCGCCGCAATCCTCGACGATTCCGCGGGCGATGGCGAGCCCGAGCCCGAGCCCGTCCGACTTGGTGGTGAAGAAGGCGTCGAAGATCTGCGCCCGCACCGCCTCGGGGATGCCGGGCCCGTTGTCGCGGACCGCGACCACCACGCGGTCCGGCGCCTCCTCGGCGACCTGCACGCCGACGCGCGGGTCGGTCCGGCCCTGGACGGCATCGAGGGCGTTCTGGAGCAGGTTCACCACGACCTGTTCGAGGCGCGGCCCGTCGCCGAGCACCCGCAGGCCGGGGCGCGCGCCCTCCACCACCAGGGGGATGCGGGCGGCCGAGGCGCGGGCCTCCACCAGCTCCAGGCTGTTGTGCAGGATCTCGGACAGGGCCACGGGCTCCCGCCTGGCGGAGGAACGCCGGGCGAAGCCCTTGAGCTGGCGGGTGAGGCCGCCGATGCGGTCGGTGAGGCGCCCGATGGCGAAGGCATTCTCGGCCGCCTCCTCCGTCCGGCCGCGCCGGACCAGGATGGCGGCGTTGTCGGCGTAGGAGCGGATGGCGGCCAGCGGCTGGTTGATCTCGTGGGCCATGCTGGCGGCGAACTGCCCGAGGGCGGCCAGGCGCCCCGCCTGGGCGAGCTCGCGCCCCAGGCGCTCGCGCTCGGCCTCCGCCCGCTGCCGCTCCTCGATCTCGAGGCGCAGCATCCGGTTGGCGTCGGTGAGCTCCAGGGTCCGCTCCCGGACGCGGGTCTCGAGGGCGTCCCGCTGGGCCGAGGCGCGGGCGAGGCGCGCGCGGTTGCGCCGGCCCCGGCCCGCCAGCGCGGTGAGGCCGAGGCAGGCGAGGCCCGTGACCAGGGCGGCGATGATCCAGGCCTGGACCCGCTCGCGCTCCACGGTGCGGCCCAGGGGCGTCAGGGCGGTGAGCCGCCAGGCGGTGCCGGGGATCGGGGCGTCCAGCCGCAGGGCGGCCCAGGCCGGGCGCGCGCCCTGGCCGACGCGCACGAGATCCTCCGTGCCGGCGACGGGATAGAGCGGCATGTCGTCGAGGGGCGCGTCGCCGAATTCCAGGGCCTCGCGGATGCGCCGCCGCTCGGCCTCGTCGATCCGGCGCAGGGTGGTGAAGCGCCAGGCCGGCTCGCTCGCCACGAGGACGATGCCGCGCGCATCCGCGACGAACACCCCGTCCCCCGCCGCGCGCCAGGCCGCCTCGACGCCGTTGAACTCGATCTTGACCACCACGACGCCGCCGGCGGCGCCGATTCGCCGGGACAGGTAGAGGCCGGCGCGGCCGCTCACGGTGCCGAGGGCGAACTGCGAGCCGGACCCCTCCTGCATCGCCTGCCGGAAATAGGGCCGGAAGGCGTAGTCCCGGCCGAGGAAGCTGCCCCGGCTCCCCGCATTGCTGGCCGCGGCCGTGACGCCGTCCGGCCGGATGACGTAGATTACCGCCGAGTCCGTCGCGGCGGCGACCTCTGCGAGGCGCCGGTTCACGCGGTCGATCAGGTCCGCCGGGGGCGCGGCCTGCGCGGCGGCGGCGATCTCCGGATCCGCCGCCAGGGCCAGGGGCAGGGAGGTCTGCTTCTGCATCTCAGCCGCCAGGACGCCGACCTGCAGCCCCAGCGTCGCCGCGGCCGTGCGGCGCAAATCGGCCAGGGCCCAGCGCTCGGCGATCCCCCCGGCGAGCCAGGCCGCGAGCAGGATCGCGGCGACGCTCGCCAGCAGGACGAGGCTCCGCCGGCTCGGCCCATGCGACGCGGGGGCCCGGGGCGCGCCGGGCCCCTCCTCCGGCCGGGATCGGGCCGGCTGGGCGCGGGGCCTCATGCCGGTCGGACCCCTGCGATTTCCCGGAAAGGATTTCGCCGCCGCGTCCGGGTTTTCGCAAAGCGATCCTGCGCGCGCCGCGGACTCATCGTGAAAACGATCCCGATTTCAAAGGCTTAACGAAACGTTTCGCCGGCGCTCGCCCTGGCATGCCGGTTGCCATTCCGGAGGGGTAATGCAGCCCTGCGTCGACCGCAGGACTGTCCGCCGCAGGGCCGCCGTCCCCGCCGCCGCACCCCTCCGGGGCGCGGCCGGGGGAGGCCGGACCCCTCGGCGCAAGAGCAAGAGAGCGCGGACGCGGGACGCCGTCCCCGAGCCGCGCCGGCATCGTTCGAGAGACCCACCGGGAGAACGCCATCATGGCCGCTGTACCATCGCCCCTCACCGCGCCCCACGCGCCGCCCCAGCCCAAGCCGATCTACCGGACCCTGTATTTCCAGGTGCTGGTCGCCGTGGCGATCGGCATCGCCCTCGGTCACTTCTACCCGCAGGTCGGCGCGGACATGAAGCCGCTCGGCGACGCCTTCATCAAGCTCGTCAAGATGATCATCGCGCCGGTGATCTTCCTCACCGTGGTGTCCGGCATCGCCGGCATGACCAACCTGGAGAAGGTCGGCCGCGTCGGCGGCAAGGCGCTGATCTACTTCATCACCTTCTCGACCCTGGCGCTGATCGTCGGCCTGATCGTGGCGAACCTCGTCCAGCCGGGCGCGGGCATGCACATCGATCCGAAGTCGCTCGATCCGAAGTCGATCGCGATGTACGCCGACAAGGCCAAGACGCAGACGATCACCGACTTCCTGATGAACATCATCCCGACCACGGCGGTGGGGGCGTTCTCGGGCGGCGAGATCCTCCAGGTGCTGTTCTTCTCGGTGCTGTTCGGCTTCGGGCTCGCATTCCTGGGCGACCGCGGCAAGCCGGTCCTCGACATCATCAAGGTGCTGTCGGAAGCCATCTTCGGCGTCGTCAACATCATCATGAAGGTCGCCCCCATCGGCGCCTTCGGCGCCATGGCCTTCACCATCGGCAAGTACGGCATCGCCTCGCTCGCCAACCTCGCCTACCTGGTCGGCGCCTTCTACCTGACCTCGGCGATCTTCGTCCTCGGCGTGCTGGGCCTCGTCGCCCGCTACAACGGCTTCTCGATCCTCAAGCTCATCCGCTACATCAAGGAAGAGCTGATGCTGGTGCTCGGCACCTCGTCCTCCGAGTCCGCCCTGCCCTCGCTCCTCGAGAAGATGGAGCGCGCCGGCTGCTCGAAGCCCGTGGTCGGCCTCGTGGTCCCCACCGGCTACTCGTTCAACCTCGACGGCACCAACATCTACATGACGATGGCGGCGCTGTTCATCGCGCAGGCCACGGACACGCCCCTCACCTACGGCGAGCAGGGCCTCCTGCTCCTCGTGGCGATGCTGTCCTCCAAGGGCGCGGCCGGCGTCACCGGCTCGGGGTTCATCACCCTGGCGGCGACCCTCGCGGTGGTGCCCTCGGTGCCGGTCGTCGGCATGGCGCTGATCCTCGGCGTCGACCGCTTCATGTCCGAGTGCCGCGCGCTCACCAACTTCATCGGCAACGCGGTGGCCTGCATCGTGGTCGCCCGCTGGGAGGGCGAGGTCGACGACGTCAAGCTCGCGGCGGCGCTCGGCGGCAACCCGATGCCCCTCGACTCGGAGCTCCCGGCCCTGCAGCCGGCCGAGTGAGGCGACACGGGACCGGGCGCGCGGCGCCCGGTCCCCCTTCGTCAGGTCGAGCGTCGGACCGATCAGGGCCTGGCACCGTGGACAGAATCCGCGACGGCCGGCGTCCCTACACGGCGGGACCGCCTTCCCGCGAGGCCGGGTCGAGCCAGTTGACCACGCGCAGGTCGGCGACGCGTTCGAATTCGCGCAGATTGTCCGTCACCAGGGTTCGATTCAGCGCGAGGGCATGGGCGGCGATCAGCATGTCCATGGCGCCGATCGTCCTGCCCTCGCGCTCCAGCGTCGCTCGGATGGTGCCGTAGGCGTGCGCGCAGTCGGAGGCGTAGGGGACGATCTCGATGTTGCGCAGGGCACGCTCCACCTTGTCACGCAGGAGCGTCGAGCCCTTGCGCTCGACGCCGTAGCGCATCTCGCTCGCCACGATCGCGCTCGTGCAGATGGTGTCCTGGCCGACCCGGGCGATCATGCCCAGGACGGCGCTGTCTCTGCCCGCCCGGATGATCTCGGAGAGGATGTTGGTGTCAAGCAGGTAGCGCTCGCTCATCGCTCCACGGGCTCTGCGGGACGATCCGGGATCGGGTCCATCGCATCGTCCGGCGGCAGAGGTGGCTCATCCTTGAAGGCGGCCAGCAGCCCGATCTCACCCAGAGGCTCGATCTCGAGATTGCCGTTCGGCAGCCGGCGGATGCGCGCGCTCGTGCCGGGAAGCTCGAACCCGCGCGGAATGCGCAGCGCCTGATTGCGGCCGCTCCGGAACAGGCTCGCCGTCTTTCCGTCCATGAAACCCTCCCATGACGATCCCTTGCAGGAACATCCCGGTGGACCGTCGCAGGGGCCTGTGCCGGCGAGCATAGGCCCGTGGCAGGGGGCTGGCCACTGGCGGTCCTCGGTCCGCCGTGCCCGTCGCGGTTCCGAAGGGCCGGCCCGCACCCGCCTCCCCCATCACGGACCTATTCCACCGTGACGGATTTGGCGAGGTTGCGCGGCTGGTCGACGTCTTTGCCCATGAAGACGGCGGTGTGGTAGGCGATGAGCTGGATCGGCACCGCGTAGACGATGGGGGCCACCACCGGGTCGAGGTCGGGCATCGTCACGGTGGCCATGGTGTCGAGGCCGGCCGCGGCCGCGCCCTTGGCGTCGCCGATCAGGATGATGCGCCCGCCGCGGGCGGCCACCTCCTGCATGTTCGACACCGTCTTCTCGAAGATCGCGTCGTGGGGCGCGATCACGATCACCGGCACGCTCTCGTCGATGAGGGCGATGGGGCCGTGCTTGAGTTCACCCGCCGCATAACCTTCCGCGTGGATGTAGCTGATTTCCTTGAGCTTCAGGGCGCCTTCCAGCGCCATCGGGTAGCTGGTGCCGCGCCCCAGGTAGAGCACGTCGCGGGCCTTGGCGACCTCGCGGGCCAGCAGCTCGATTTCGCCCTCCAGCTTGGTCGCGTCGGCCATCAGGCCCGGCACGGTGATCAGCGCGTCGACGAGGCGGCGCTCCGCCTCGGCGCTCAGGGCGCCGCGGGCCCGCCCCGCCGCGATGGCGAGGCACAGCAGCACGGTGAGCTGGCACGAGAACGCCTTGGTGGAGGCGACGCCGATCTCGGGTCCGGCCAGGGTCGGCACGGTGGCGGAGGCCTCCCGGGCGATGGTGGAGGTCGGCACGTTGACCACCGCCAGGGTGTGCTGGCCCTGCCCCTTGGCGTAGCGCAGGGAGGCCAGGGTGTCTGCGGTCTCGCCCGATTGCGAGATCACGAGGGTGAGCCCGTCCCGGTCCAGCGGCGGCTCGCGGTAGCGCGCCTCCGAGGCGACGTCGATCTCGACGGGCAGGCGCGCCAGGCTCTCGAACCAGTACTTGGCCACGAGGCCGGCATAGTAGGCGGTGCCGCAGGCGGTGATCGAGATCCGCGAGAGCGTGGCGAAGTCGAAGGGCAGGGGTTCGGGCAGGGCCACGCGGCCGTTGGCGAGGTCGACGTAATGGGCCAGCGTCCGGCCCACCACCTCGGGCTGCTCGTGGATCTCCTTGGCCATGAAGTGGCGGTGGTTGCCCTTCTCCACCCGATAGGCCTGGGCGACGATGCGCTGGCGCTCGCGGGTGACGGGCCGTCCGTCCGGGTCGCGGATCTCGGCGCCCGCGCGCGACAGGATCGCCCAATCGCCCTCGTCGAGATAGGTGATCTCCTGGGTGAAGGGCGCCAGCGCCAGGGCGTCCGAGCCGAGATAGGTCTCGCCCTCGCCGAACCCGATGGCCAGCGGCGCCCCGTGGCGGGCGCCGATGAGGAGGTCGTCGTGGCCGGTGAAGATGAAGCCCAGGGCGAAGGCCCCGTGCAGGCGCGGCAGGCAGGCCGCCACCGCCTCGACCGGCCCCAGGCCCCCCTCCATCGCGTGGCTGACGAGCTGGGCCACCACCTCGGTGTCGGTCTCGCTCTCGAAGCGCACGCCCTGGCCCTGCAGCTCGGCCTTCAGCGCGCGAAAATTCTCGATGATGCCGTTGTGCACGACGGCGACGCGCGTCGTGGCGTGCGGATGGGCGTTGGTCTCGTTGGGCCGCCCGTGGGTGGCCCAGCGGGTGTGGCCGATGCCGAGGCTGCCGCCGAGCGGCGCGTCGCGCAGGCGCATCTCCAGGTTGGCGAGCTTGCCCTCGGCGCGCCGGCGCTCCAGGTGCCCCTCCGTCAGGGTGGCGATGCCGGCCGAGTCGTAGCCGCGATATTCGAGCCGGCGCAGGGCTTCCACCAGCTGCCCGGCCACGGCGTCCCGTCCGACGATGCCAACGATTCCGCACATGGGTCTGGGTCTCTCAGGTGTTTCTCAGATGCCCGGCGCGAGGCCCGGACGCGGTCGCATGCGTCCGGGCTTGTACCGGATCGGGACAGGGGCGCGCCAGCCGCGTGACCCGGCGGCCGCCAAGCCTGCTTCGGAGCCGGCCAAGCCCGCTTCGGTCAGCCAAGCCCGCTTCGGTCAGCCAAGCCCGCTTCGGTCAGCCAAG
>NZ_LMMK01000022.1:122987-194879 GCF_001422795.1 Methylobacterium sp. Leaf88
CCAGCCAAGCCCGCTTCGGAGCCTGCGCCGACAATCCTGAACGCGGGCTTTCAGCACACGCCCGCGTCGGCCTCACGGCTTCGGTTTCGTGGCCCGCGCCGCCTTCTCCGCCTGCAGGGCCGCGCGCTTGCCCGGCGCCCAGCCGGCCAGGTTGCGCTGGCGACCGCGCGACACCGCCAGGGCGTCGTCCGGCACGTCCCCGGCGATCACCGAGCCGGCGCCCACGATGGCGCCCGCGCCGACGCGGACGGGCGCCACCAGGGCGGTGTTCGAGCCGATGAACGCCCCCGCCCCGATCTGCGTCCGGTGCTTGTTCACCCCGTCGTAGTTGCAGGTGATGGTGCCGGCCCCGAGATTGGCCCCCGCCCCGACCTCGGCGTCGCCCACGTAGGTCAGGTGGTTCGCCTTGGCGCCGGCGCCCATCCGGGCGTTCTTCACCTCGACGAAGTTGCCGATGCGGGCGCCGGTCTCCAGCACTGCCCCCGGGCGCAGGCGGGCATAGGGGCCGATCTGGACGCCGGACTCAAGCGTGGCGCCCTCCAGATGCGAGAAGCTGTGCACCACGCAGGCCTCGCCCACCGTCACATGGGGCCCGAACACCACGTGAGGTTCCACCACAACGTCCCGTCCCAACACCGTGTCGATGCTGAAGAAAACCGTCTCCGGCGCGATCAGGGTCGCCCCCGCCGCCATGGCCGCCCGGCGCAGGCGCCCCTGGATCTCGGCCTCGGCCACGGAGAGCTGGATCCGGTCGTTGACCCCCTGCGCCTCGGCCTCCGACACCGGCACCACCGCGACGGGCAGGCCGTCCGCCACCGCCAGGGCGACGGCGTCGGGCAGGTAGTATTCGCCCGCCGCGTTGGCGTTGCCGATGCGGGTGAGGAGGGGCAGCGCATGGGGGCCCGACAGGGCCATCAGGCCGGCATTGCACAGGGTGACGGCGCGCTCGGCCGCGCTCGCGTCCTTCTCCTCGCGGATCGCCAGGACGCGGTCCCCCTCCGTCAGCACCCGGCCGTAGCCGGTGGGATTCGGGCTCTCGAAGGCCAACACCGCCACGGCCGCGCCCTGCGCCAGGGGCGCGCGCAGGCGCGCGAGGGTGTCGGCGGTGATCAGCGGCGTGTCGCCGAAGGCGATCACCACGTCGTCGTCGCCCGCCTCCAGGGCGGCACGGGCGGCCAGCACCGCGTGCGCGGTGCCGAGGCGCTCGGCCTGGGGGTAGACCGCCGCGCCGGGCGCCAGGGCGGCGATCTCGCGGGCGACCGCGTCCTGGCCCGGCTCCGCCACCACGGCGATGCGGGTCGCCCCGGCCCCCTGCGCGGCGGCCAGCA
Organism: Methylobacterium sp. Leaf88; assembly: GCF_001422795.1. Lineage (NCBI taxonomy): Bacteria > Pseudomonadati > Pseudomonadota > Alphaproteobacteria > Hyphomicrobiales > Methylobacteriaceae > Methylobacterium > Methylobacterium sp. Leaf88. Next base: position 124,316 of record NZ_LMMK01000022.1, read on the forward strand.
CGTGCCCGAGCAGGGTCCGGCCGGCGACCCGGTGCAGCACCTTCGGCAGGTCCGAGCGCATCCGCGTGCCCTTGCCGGCGGCGAGCACGATGGCGGTGAGGCTGCGGTCTGCGTTCCTGGTCATCTGATCCGTCATCGAGGGTTCCGCCGCGGGTCGCGCTGTCGCTCGGGTCAAGCTGGTGCCCGGGTCAAGCTGGTGCTCTTGCGGGTGCTCTTGCGCGGGCTAAAGCGCCGATGGGGCTGTTTCAAGTCCGGGCTCGAACGGCATGGGCTTCATCGGTCCGGACCTCGTGCAGGGTCTCCGGCAGTATCGGTCGGGTCACAGGACCTGTCGGGCAAGGTTTGGCCCGGCCCGGACCGAACGGAAACGCGCCCTTCGGCGTTGACCGGCGCGGTTCGGGAGGGCTTAACCCCCGGTTCAGGGCCCGGCATGGTAGACACGACCGACGCTCGACCTCCGCGAGCCCCCCACATCGACGCCCTCGCCTTTCTCCGCGCGCCCCCGCCGACCCCACGGACCTGATGACGCCGCCGAACCCGGATTTCCTCGACGCCCCGTCCGCCAGCGGCCCGACCCGCTGCACCGGCCCGAGCCGCCGCACCGTACTCCGGCAGGCCGGCCTCGCGACGCTTGCCGGCGGTCTCGCGGCCCTGCCGGGGGCCGCGGCCGCCGACGAGGCCCCCGCCCTGCCCGCCGACGGCACGCCGTTCCAGCCGGGCCTCGTCACCGATCTCGCCCGGGCCCTGGCCAGGCGCCCCTACGCGGCCCCCCGCATCGACGACCTGCCGGACGCCCTGACGGGCCTCAACCGCGAGCAGTACGCCGCCATCCGCACCCGGCCCGGCAGCGCGGTCTGGGCCGAGGCGGGCTTGGGCTTCACCCTGGAGCCCCTGCATCGCGGCTCGGTCTTCCGCTCCCGCGTGGCGCTGGCCCTGGTGGAGGAGGGCACCGTGCGCGCCCTGCCCTACGATCCGGCCCGGTTCGAGACGGAGGGCGTCGCCCTCCCGGCCTTCAAGGACGACCCCGGCTATTCGGGCTTCCGCATCCGCGCCCGCTTCCGCGGCGGGGAGCTCAGCGACTTCGCGATGGTCCAGGGGGCGTCGTTCTTCCGCCTCCTGGCCACCGGCCAGGGCTTCGGCGTCACGGCCCGGGCCCTGACCCTGCGCCCGGCCGACGCGAAGGGCGAGGAATTCCCCGAATTCCGCGCGATCTGGATCGAGCGGCCCGGCCCCGGCGGCCCCCTCGTCCTGCACGCCCTGGTGGATTCGCCCTCCGCCGCGGCGGCCCTGCGCATGAGCCTGCGCCCCGGCGACGCCTCCCTCTGCGACGTCGAGGGCACGGTCTTCGCCCGCGCGGCCATCGACCATCTGGGCCTCGGCGGCATGACCACGAGCTACCTGTTCGGCCCCCACGACCGGCGCGGGGCGGACGACGCCCGCGCGGGCGCCTCCGCCAGCGGCGGCCTGCAGATCCGCACCGGCGCCGGCGAGGCGATCTGGCGCCCGGTGCGCAATCCCCAGACCCTGCAGATCTCCTCCTTCCTCGACGAGAACCCGAAGGGCTTCGGCCTGATGCAGCGGGCGCGGGACTACGCCGCCTTCCAGGACGACGTGCAGCACTGGGAATGGCGCCCCTCCCTCTGGCTCGAGCCCCTCGGCGCCTGGGGCCCGGGGGCGGTGACCCTGCTGGAGATCCCGAGCGATTCCGAGTTCAACGAGAACGTGCTCGCCTATTGGCGCCCCAAGGCGACCCTGGCGGCCGGGGCCGAGATGCCCTTCAGCTACCGCCAGCACTGGTGCTGGCAGCCCCCCGAGCCGCCGAAGGTCGCCCTGGTCTCGGGCACGCGCAGCGGGCGCGGCGGCGACAACCGCCGCCTGTTCCTGGTGGACTTCACCGGCGCGGGCATCGCCGCCCCCGGGGACCTCCAGACCCAGCTCGGCGCGGCCTCCGGGGCGATCCCGTCGAGCACCCTCTACCGCTACCCCGAGCGCGACACCCTGCGGGTGGCCTTCGAGCTCGACCCGAAGGGCGAGAAGTCCTGCGAGCTGCGGCTCAACCTGCAGCGCGGCGGCATCCCCCTCACCGAAACCTGGCTCTACCGTTGGACCCCGTGACCGCATCCCCCCTCTCCCCCGACGCGGCGGCTCCGGCCGCCGCGGCCCGTCCCGTGGATCCGGCCGCCGCGGCCCGTCCGGCCCCCCGGCCCTTCGCCGCCGCGATGCCCCCCGAGGCGCCGCTGCCGATGCCCGTGCAGGACCTGGAGCATTGGGACCCGGCCGACGGCCACCGCCCGGCCGCGCGCCACGCCCAGCCCTGGCTCGCCCGCGCCTTCGTCTTCGGCGGGGCGGCGCTGCTCACCGCCTACGGCGCGATGCAGATGTACGAGGTGGTGGCGGTCTCGGGCGGCACCACGGCGCTGCAATACGTGCTGCTCGCCCTCTTCACCCTGAACTTCTCCTGGATCGCGCTGGCCTTCACCGGCGCGATCCTGGGCTTCCTCGTCCTTCTGCGCCGCGGAACGACCCCGGCCCTGCCGGCGCGTCTGGCCACCCGCACCGCGGTGGTGATGCCGGTCTACAACGAGGCCACCGCGCGCACCTTCGCGGCCATCGAGGCGATGCGCGCCGAGATCGACGCCACGGGCCTGGGCGAGGCCTTCGACTACTTCGTCCTGTCGGATTCGACCCAGGGCGACGCCTGGATCGCCGAGGAGCGCGCCTTCCTCGAGCTCCGGGCCCGCTGGGGCGGCGCACGGGCGCGGCTGTACTACCGCCATCGCGCCAAGAACCACCACCGCAAGGCCGGCAACATCGGTGACTTCGTCTCCCGCTGGGGGGGCGCCTACGACCACATGCTGGTCCTCGACGCCGACAGCCTGATGACCGGCTCCTGCGTGGTGCATCTGGCCGCCGCCATGGAGGCGGACCCGGATGCCGGCATCATCCAGTCGCTGCCGCTCATCATCAACCGCAACACCCTGTTCGCCCGGGTCCAGCAATTCGCCGCGCGGATCTACGGGCCGGTGATCGCCACGGGCCTCTCCGTCTGGTCGGGCCGCGACGGCAACTACTGGGGCCACAACGCCATCATCCGCACCCGCGCCTTCGCGGCGGCCTGCGGCCTGCCCGACCTGAAGGGCAAGCCGCCCTTCGGCGGGCACGTGCTCAGCCACGACTTCGTGGAGGCGGCCCTGATCCGGCGGGCCGGCTGGAGCGTGACCATGCTGCCGGCGCTGCCCGGCTCCTACGAGGAGAGCCCGCCCTCGCTCATCGACGTGGCGGTGCGCGACCGGCGCTGGGCGCAAGGGAACCTCCAGCACAGCCGCATCATCGGCACGGCGGGGCTGGCCCTCGCCTCCCGCCAGCACTTCGCCACCGGCATCGCCGGCTACGTCGCCTCGCCCCTGTGGCTGGCCCAGCTCGTGGTCGGTATCGCCCTGGTGCTCCAGACCGCCTATGTGCGGCCGGAATACTTCACCTCCGAGTTCGGCCTCTACCCGGTCTGGCCGCGCTTCGATCCCGTGCGCGCGCTCCAGCTCTTCGGCCTGACCATGGGCATCCTGCTGGCGCCGAAGTTTCTGGGACTGGGCCTCGCGCTGATCGACGGACCCGTGCGCCGGGCCTGCGGCGGCGCGGTCCGCCTCGTGCTGTCGAGCCTGATCGAGATCCTGCTCTCGGCCCTGATCGCCCCGATCGCGATGCTGATCCAGTCGGGCTCGGTGTTCCAGATCCTGCTCGGGCGCGACACCGGCTGGAACCCGCAGCGGCGCGACGACGGCTCGATCCCCTGGTCCGACATCGTGCGCCGCCACCGCTGGCACATGGCGCTCGGCCTGGTCACGGGGGTGGCGGCCTTCGCCATCGCCACCTCGCTGTTCCTCTGGATGTCGCCCACCATCCTGGGCCTCGTCCTGGCGATTCCCATCTCTTGGGCGAGCGGCCAGCTCGGCCTCGGGCTGGCCCTGCGGCGCCTCGGCCTGCTGATGACCCCGGAGGAGCGTGACCCCCCCGCCATCGCCGTGCAGGCCGGGGCCCTGAGCCGGCGCAACGCCGAGGCGGGCCTCGACGACGCGGACGCGCTCAGTGCCCTCCACGCCGATGCGGACCTCGCCGCGGCCCACGCGGCGATGCTGCCCGAGACCGCCCCCCGCCCGCGTGGGGTCATCGACCCCGACCGGGCGCTGGCCCAGGCCAAGGTGGTGGAGGCGGAGGGCATCGCCGAGGCCCGGGCCTGGCTGACGCCGAAGGAGCGCATGGCCCTCCTGCACGACCGCGCCCTCCTCGACCGCCTCACCCGCCTGGCGCCCTGAGCCCGCGCCGTCCGGCCTGACCGCACCGCGGCGCCGGCGGTGACGCGCGCCGCCGGGCCCGGACGGGGTTTCCCGTTTCAATCCCGGCCTCTCGTCACCGCGGCCGGCCCCCACGCCTTTGCTGCTGGAATACCAAGTGGCAGGATACGGCGTTCCACCCAGGAACACCGAGGAACACCTTCACCCGCCCGGCCCAGCCGCGGCGGGTTTTTCGGGCGTGGACGATGGCGGCGGCGACAGGGGCGTCGGGTCGGACGGGCGACGCGCCGATCGCGCCGAAGCCCTCGGGCGACCGGGCTTGCGCCATCCCGGTCCACCGGGCGGCGCAAGGGCGGGCCCCGCGGCGGCGGTTGACGCCGCCCCGCGGGCAGCCATAGACAGGATCGCCGGTTCGAACGAGGGCGAACAGGAGCGGCGGGTCCGGGCCCGGTGCTTCCGCGGAGGCGAAGTCTCTGGCTCCCGCATGGGCTTGGAAGGGTGGCCGAGTGGTTTAAGGCAGCGGTCTTGAAAACCGCCGTAGGCGCAAGTCTACCGTGGGTTCGAATCCCACCCCTTCCGCCAATTGGATGATCCAACTCACTGATTTTGCTGAACTATTTATGGAAGCGAATTGTGCTTCCCCATCGCTTTCCCCACCTGATTCCTGCTGACGATCCACTGAGGATCGCCAAAAGGCACATTTATTTTCTGCGACTAGGCCGCTCGATCTGCTCACTCGCCAGGCGAGTGTGCTCGAATCGTTTCCTATCTAACGCAGCGAGTTCCTCCGATTCGATCACATATCGTGTGACTGCACAGGCGAAGGCGTTTTTTTACATGAGTTAAGGGGGGCGGGTCAGCAATCGCCTCCCTTGAGCTCGCAACTTTTCGCTCGCATTTGCATCCGCACGGAGCTGCCTAGGATGGGGACTCATTGGGCCCACTCGGTCACGGCGGCGACGAGGGCGACGCCGGCGAGGTAGTTGGCGGCGAGCCTGTCGTAACGGGTTGCGATGCACCGCCAGTTCTTGATGCGGCAGAACAGGCGCTCGATGACGTTGCGCCGGCGGTAGGCCCGGCGATTGTAGGGATGGGGCACTGTACGGGCCTTGCTCGACGGGATCACCGGTGTGATCCGCCGTTCCTTGAGCCAGTCGCGCAGGCTATCAGCATCGTAGGCTCGATCGGCCAGGAGCCGCTTGGGCAGCGCGACCTGCTCCGATAGCAGCAGCGCCATCCGAATGTCGCTGAAGCTACCCGGCGTCAGCGCGAGGGCGACCGGTCGGCCGCGATCATCGGCCAGGCAGTGGATCCTGCTCGTCTGCCCACCGCGCGAGGTGCCGATCGCCTGCGCCCACGCCCCCCTTTTCCGGCGGCTGCCGAGCGGTGGGCCTTCACGTGGGTGGTGTCGAGGGCGAGTTCGTCGGGTATCACACCGACATCAGCAACCTGAGCAAACAAGCGCTGCCAGCGCCCGCGTTGCGCCCAGCGGTGGTAGCGATTGTAGATCGTGGTAGCCGGCCCGTACTCGGCCGGGCAATCGCGCCAGCGGCCGCCGACCTTGAGCACGTGCAAGATGCCGCTGATGACCCGCCGATCGTCCACGCGCGGCTTGCCGGGAAGGCCGCGCGGCAGGTGCGGTTCGATCGCCGCCCAGGCTTCATCTGACAGCCAGAACAAACGCGCCATCCCAACTTCCCCAGCGCATGACCTCATTCGCTCAAGGGAAAACACTCGACATCGCAGTTGGTTGTATGGGTTCCCATCCTAGACTCCCGGGCGCCTTTTTGCGGCCGAGCCGCGAAGACGGCGTCGTGCAGCGCCATCCCCGCGAGCATGGCGGCGGCGAAGATCAGGACGGGCTCCGCCCCCGTCGAGAGCGCCGCCATGGCAGGGCCGGGACAGAAGCCGGCCAGACCCCAGCCGATGCCGAACAGGGTGGAGCCGGCGATGAGCGGCGCGTCGACCCGGCGGTTCGTCGGCACGTCGAACCGGGTGTCGAAGGCCGGCCGCTTCAGGCGGGCAACGAGCAGGTAGCCCGCCGCCGAGACGGCGACGGCGCCGCCGAGCACAAAGATCAGGCTCGGGTGCCAGTTCCCCGCGATTGCTTCCATCGCAGAAAACTGCGATGATGGCGGCATGCGCTATCCTGGCGGCAAAGGTCGCACCTACCAGATACTGATCAACCTGATGCCGCCGCACAGGGTGTATATCGAGTCGCATCTCGGGGGCGGCGCGGTGATGCGCATGAAGCGGCCTGCCAACCGAAGCATCGGAGTAGACCGGGACCCGACGGTCTTGGACCGGTGGCGCTTAATCACTCGGCCGGACCTGGAATTACATGCGGGCGACGCCGCCGGCTTCCTGGAACGTCACCCGTTTAAAGGCGACGAACTCGTCTACGCGGACCCCCCGTACTGGCCCGGAAGCCGCCGCCGCGTCAGGTGCTACCGCCACGACTACACCAACGCTGACCATCATCGCTTGCTGGACGTGCTTCTGAGCTTACCCTGCATGGTCGTGCTAAGCGGTTACCGCTGCGCCCCTTACGACACGCGCCTTCGGGACTGGATCAGGACGGATTACATGGCGGCCAGCCAGGCCGGAGCGGTACCCGAGTCCGCCTGGACTAACTTTCAGCCCGGTCCGGTCCTCCACGATTACAGCTATGTCGGCGCCAGCTTCCGCGCACGCGAGGCGTTGCGGCGGCGACGGGAGACCAACTACCGTCGACTGGCAGAAGCGCCCGCGCTGGAGCGGATGGCCGTGCTGGCCGACCTAGCGGACACATTTCCGGAGGAGGTTCTCGCGACCGCGGCGAGGATCTGCGTATGAGGCAGATCTACTTGGACTATCAGGCCAGCACGCCGATGGACGAGCGCGTGCTTCAGGCCATGCTGGAATGGCTGACGCGGCCCGCGAATCCGCACGCCAGCGAGAACGAGCCCGGTCGACTTGCCCACGAGGCGGTCGAGAAAGCGCGGGCCGAGATAGCCGCGGCGCTTGGCGCCGAGCCGGAATGCGTCCTCTTCACATCGGGAGCGACCGAAGCGGCGAACCTCGCGTTGCGGAGCTTGGTGCCCGGACAGGGGCACCTCGCGATCTCCGCGATTGAGCATCCCTGTGTCACGGAAACCGGCGCGGAGCTGGAGCGCCGGGGAGCCAGGCTCACCGTGATCCCGGTCGACGGCGACGGGCTCGTGGACATCGAAGAGATGGAGCGCGTCCTGGACGACGCGCCAGACCTCGTGTCTATAATGGCGGTCAACAACGAGGTCGGTACCGTCCAGCCAATTAGCGAGATCGCGGCCATGTGCGCGGAGGTGGGCGTCGCCTTCCACTCCGATGCAGCCCAGGCGCTAGGGCGGGTCCCGGTCTGTCTGACCTCCGGACTCTCGGCGCTGACAATCTCGGGACACAAAGTATATGGTCCTCAGGGGATCGGGGCCATCGCGGTGGCGCCAGACGCGCTCCCGAAGCTCAAGCCGATGCTGACCGGTGGCGGCCAGCAGGGCGGCATCCGGCCGGGCACACTGCCTGTCGCGCTCTGCGTCGGACTGGGCGAGGCCTGTAGGCTCGCCGTCCTAGAGCTGGAGGCGGACAGGCGCCACGTGCAGGATCTCCGGGACCGCATGCTCGGCATCCTTGGGCAGGAACTTGGGACCGTGGTGGTCAACGGCTCGCTAGCCGATCGGGTACCGCACAACCTCAACCTTGCGATACCGGGTGTGGACGCCCAGGAACTGCTGGCGCGAGCACCCCGGCTGGCGCTATCGACGGGCTCGGCGTGCTCATCGGGCGCAATCGAATTGTCACGGGTGCTGGCAGCGATGGGCGTTGATCCAGTGACCGCGGCGGCATCCATACGGATTGGTTTCGGCCGGGGCACAAGCATCCAGGACGTTGAGGCGGCGGCGATGATGATCGCCGGGGCGGCGCGTGCGTGCCGAGAGGCCCGGAGTACTGGGGTGGGGGCATGACGAAAGACGAGACGAGGCCCCCTGGGGCCTGGAGCCTGGACGGAGGGCGCGCAAGAGTGTTCTCCGGACACGAATCCTTCGCCGTCCGCCATGGCTGGCTGCCCAAGCTGCACGAGGCCGTGCGGGCCGACCCCACGCTGTTCCAGAGCGACGAGCGCGCCATCCTGACCCTTGGCCTCGGCAAGAACATGGTGAAGTCGCTCCGCTTCTGGGGCGAGGCATTGGGCCTCATCGCGCAGGACCGTGCCGGAGCGCGGATCACGGAGTTTGGGTCACGGCTGCTGGACGAGGCGGAGGGGCTGGACCCGTACTTAGAGGATCCCGGCACGCTGTGGCGGCTGCACTGGCGGGTCGCGGCCCATGCCGGCCTCGGCGCCTGGGTGGTCGTCTTCCAGGAGCTGACCGACCCCGAGATCATTCGGGAGCGGCTGATCCAGCAGGTTCAGGTGCGGGCCCTCACTGTTCGAGGACCGATTACAGGCGGCACGGCGACCGCACATATTGACGTGCTGCTGCGTACGTACGCGCAGGCGGCCGACGGGGCGGCTGAGGACGTGCTCGGCTGCCCGTTCCAGGAGCTTGGCCTCCTGTCGCTCGGGACCTCTGGCGGGCAGCCGGTCGTCCGCCTCACGCGAGGTCCGCGGCCCGATTTGGACCCGCGCAGCCTCGCCTACGTGCTACACGACTTCTGGGCGGGGACAGCGCCTGGCAGCCGGACGCTGTCGATGCGCAGCCTCCTCCTGGACCGACGCGGTCCCGGAGCCCTGCTTAAGCTGGACGAGGCGTCGCTACACGGCATGCTCGTGGACCTCTGCAGTCGCGTCGACGATCTGGCCATCGTCGAGGATGGCGCAGGCGGCATCAACCTTGTGGCGACCGGCGGCACGATTTCAAACCTGGAGGACTTCGCATGGCCGAACCGCTGATCGCAGACCGCGTTTCGGTCGGCCGGCGGTACGTCCGCGCCGTCGACCTCAAGCGGGACTACGCTGATCCCGCCGCGCTGGATGGATACGTACTCACGCCGTCCGCGCGCGACGCGCTCGAGCGCACCCTGCGGGGTCTCGAGGCCACGTCGACGCAACGGGCCTTCCGCGTGACGGGCCCCTATGGCTCGGGCAAGTCTTCGTTTGCCGTCCTGCTCGCGAGGCTCCTGCTCGAGGAGGGCTCAGGCCCCGCCACCGACCTGGCCGCGGCGGCCGGGCTCAAAGAGGTACCGTCGTACAGCCCGCTCGTCCTGGTGGGCCGGCGGGCGAGCATGTCGGACGAGATCGTCGGCGCTCTTCTCTCGCTCGCCATGACTGGGCCGCTCTCGGACCCGGACACGGCCGAGCAGCTCAACCGCCTCCGCACCGATCGGGCCCAGGGTATTCGCGACATCCGTCCCGTGCTGGACGCGCTAGAACGTGTGGCAGCCCTGAACCGGTCACGGACCGGCCGGGGCATCGTGCTCCTGGTGGACGAGATGGGCCGCTTCATCGAGTTCGCCGCCGCGAACCCGGCCAGGGAGGACCCGTCGCTCTTCCAGCAGCTCGCCGAGCGCTGCGGCGGTCACGGCGACCTTCTCGGCATCGTCGCCTTCCTGCACAACAGGTTCGCCGACTACGTCGCTGGGCTGGGCGGCTGGTTCGAGGGCGAGTGGGCCCGTTCGGCCGAACGCTACGAGGAGTTGGCCTTCCACGAACCTGCAGAGCAGGCCCTCTTCCTGCTCGCGGAGGCGATCAGGCCGGCACAGCCGCATGCGAAGGCCGTCGCCTCCACAATGCGGGACCTGTTCGCCGCCTCGCTGACTAGAGGCCTGTTCTCAACGTCGGCGCCGAAGCTCACTCAGGTCGCTCCCTGTCTTTACCCCTTGCATCCCGCGGTGACCGCCTGCCTGGCCGCGTCGTCCAGGCGATTCGGCCAGAACGAGCGGTCTCTCTTCAGCTTCCTCCAGTCGCACGAGCCGTCCGGCCTGCAGCGGCACATGGCTGCCACGCCGTATAGTCCGGACGGCCTCTACCGGACCGACCAGCTCTACGACTATCTCGCCGGCCAGGGCGATCTCCGATTCCGGTCGCCGGACCGCGAGCGCCGCTGGCACCTTGCGATGGACGCGCTCGTGCTCGCCACCGACATGCCGCAGGAGACGCAGTCGGTCCTGAAGACGCTCGCCCTGGTCTCGGTGCTCGAGCCGATCCCCGGCCTAGCGCCCGACCCCTCCTCAATCGCTTGGTGCCTGGATCAGCCGAAGGACCGAGTGGTTGCTGCCCTGGAGGAGCTTTCGGCGCGAGGCCTAGCCCATCGACGGATCGGACGGTCGGAATACAGTCTATGGTCTAGCTCGAGCGTGGACCTTGAGGACTGGCTCAACCGCGCCCGCCAAGCCATTCCGCAGCCGACCGCGATCAATCCCACTCAGCTGGGGCAGATCGGTGGCCGTCGCATCGTCGCACACCGCCACTACCACCTGACCGGCAACCAGCGGACCTTCTGCGTGCTGCTCGGTACCGATGCGCCCCTTCTAAGCGACTGCGACGGCGCTATCCGTATCGTGCCCGTCAACCCAGGGGAGGACCTGGAGGCGGTCGCGGAGAGCGTGCGGTCCGCGTCGACCGAGGCGGGACCGCTGCAGCTCTACAACCTCCGCCGTGTTCACCCAGCCCATCTTGGGCACTCGCACGAGCTGGTGCTCTGGTCATGGGTGCGCGCCAACTGCCCAGAGCTGCGGGTCGACGACTTGGCGCGTGGCGAGGTCGAGCGGCGGCTCGCGCAGGCCCAAGCGGCGCTGGATGCGCTAGTGGCTCCGCTCTCGCGCGGCGAGCAGGATGCCGACGGGCTCTGGTTCAGGGACGGCGCCAGTATCACAGTCGGTAGCCGCCGGGAGCTGAGCGCGCTGCTGAGCGATGTGTGCGACGATGTGTTCAGACGCGCGCCAATCCTTCGTAACGAGCTGATCAATCGCCCCGTCCTCTCCAAGGCGATCGCGGCGGCCCGCACGAAGCTTCTCGAGCTCATGATCTCGCAGGCGGACAGACTGTACCTGGGGATGGACGGCGCTCCTCCGGAGCGCACGATTTACCTATCGCTGTTCAAGGACTCTGGGCTTCACCGAGAAGTTGACGGGCAGCTTGGCTTCCACCCTCCTTCCTCCGTGGACCCGAGAGGGTGGCGCCCGGTTTGGGACCGGATCACCGAACTCGTCGAGCAGAGGCACACCGTTCGTATCGACGAACTCATGGGAGAGCTGTCCGCCGCTCCCTATGGGCTGCGGCCCGGGCCGGCGCTGCCGATCCTCGCGGCCTACATGCTCATCAACAGACGGCGGATTGCACTCATGGAACGGGGCAGCTTCCAGCCGGAGCTAACGTCCTCGCACTTCATGCGGCTGGCCAAGTCCCCGGCGAACTTTGCACTGCGGCAGGTCGGAATAGCGGACCACCGCGAGGAAGTCCTGCGCAGCCTCGCCGCCCGGATCGGTATCTGGCCCGATGGCGAGCCGCTCGCCGCCGACCTCACCGCCATCGTTCGGGCCCTCTACAACTGGTTCAACACCCTCCCCGACTACACGATGCGGACGGGTGGTCTGAGCGCGGCCACGCGGGACGTCCGCGCAATGCTGCGCAAGGCGAAAGATCCAGTCGCCCTCGTGTTTCAGGATCTGCCAAGGCTCCTGGGCTGCCTCCACGAGGACGGCGCCATCGACGCGGCCCGACTGGCCGAGAGCCTCGACATAGCGCTCCTCGAGATGGACGAGGCGGAGCCGCGTCTCAGGGCACAGGTGCGCGGCGCGACGCTGGACGCCTTCGGTTTGCGGTCCATCGAGGACCTTCGTCGACAGGTACAAGCCGACTTCGCGCCCCACCTGCTCATGCTCCGCGAGTACCGACTCCGCGCGTTCGTCGAGCGCGTCCTGAACCGCGACGCGGACGAGGACCAACTCCTGGACAGCGTGGCGAGCCTACTCGCGGGCAAGCGGCTGACGAGCTGGGACGACCAGAGCCTGGACCGCTACACCTTCGAGGTCCGCGAGCTGGCTCAACGGCTGGCGCGCTGGCTCGCCCTGGCCCGCGTGGCCCAGGCCGGACGCACTCCGGTGGCCGGAGTACACCTCACCTCGGCGGATGGGAGCGAGCGGAGCTTCTTTGTGCAGGAGAGGGCTCGGGCGCCCGGACGGCGCGCCGTCGCGACCGAGGTCCGGCGCCTCCTTCAGGGTCGGACCGACGCTAGCATGATCCTGGCGGAGCTGCTGGCCGAGGTCGCCGTGACACACGAGGAGGAGAGGACCAATGGCTGAGGTGAGGCACATCCTGAGCCTGTCGGGCGGCAAGGACTCCGCCGCGCTCGCGCTCTACATGCGCGACCAGGTGCCCAACATGGAGTACATCTTCTCGGACACTCGCAAGGAGCTACCCGAGACGTACGAGTACCTGGAGCGCATCGAGGATTACCTCGGCAAGCGCGTCCACCGGCTGAACGCCGACTTGGGCTTCGACCATTGGTATGACGTCTATGGCGGCATGATCCCGTCGAATCACCGTCGCTGGTGCACGAAGATGCTCAAGCTGAAGCCCTTCGAGGACTTTGTCGGCGACGCGCCTGTGCTCAACTACGTGGGCCTGCGCGCGGACGAGAACCGGTCGGGCTACATCAGCCATAAGTCGAATATTACGCCCGTATACCCCTTTCAGGAGGCCGGGCTTAAGCTCGCCGACATCGAGGAGATCCTGCAGTCCTCCGGCGTCGGAATGCCACCGTACACGAAGTGGGGCCGGTCCCGCTCCGGCTGCTTCTTCTGCTTCTATCAGCAGAAGATCGAGTGGGTGCGGCTCAAGGAGACCTACCCCGCGCTCTACGAGGAGGCCAAGGCCTACGAGCATCCCTTCGAGGCGAGCGGCAATACGTTCACCTGGAGCGAGCGTGAGAGCCTGGCCGAGCTGGAGCAGCCCGAGCGGATGTCCGCCATTAAGGAGGAGCACCGCCAGCGTCAGGCCGCAAAGGAGGCGAAGGGAGCGGAACTGACTCTTGCGCAGGTGTTCGCGCGGGAGGAGGCCGCGGAGGACGTTGAGGGCTGCCTCATCTGCACACTCTGACCTGCGCGCGGACATGAACCCTATCGGCTCCATCTCAGCTTGCTCCCTGCGGCTCCTGCAATTCAGACATCGTGCGTATGGGGAGAATGCCACTGTCAGCCAACGGGCGCGGGACGTTCAGCACCCGGCTACGCCGCTCGCATTTCATTTGGCGGTGCTGGCCCGGATCTCGGACTTGACGGCCGCGTGGCTCCGGGTCGGCGGTGGCATCGCGCGGGATAGCCATCGCAGATGTCTCTCACGTTTAGGTATGGTCGTGCGAGATCTGTGGCCAGGTGCCCTCTCCTGCGAGCTTCGCCTGGAAGGCTCGACGATATGAGCTTCAGGGTCTCTGCACGCACAATCCTCCACCTCGGATCGGAGCTGATCAGTTCCGACGGCGTGGCGTTCTACGAGCTGATCAAGAACGCGCTCGACGCGGAGTCGCCCGAGGTCCGCGTCAACGTGGTCTACCGCCTGGATTACGACACCTACGCCCGCTGCCTTCGGGAGATGGGAGAGGACAGAGATACGCCAGAGCATCTGCGCCGTGCATACCTGGCAAGGTTCGGCAGGCAGGGACGGCCATGGCGGGAGCTGCGCGACCAAGCACTCACGGCCCTCGTGACCGGCGCTCCAGACGTAGACGAGCTGGCGACGGAGCTGCGCGACGCGACCTCGAAGGACGCCTTCCTGAACGTGCTGCGCTCTGCCAACTTCATCGAGATCGACGACGACGGCGAGGGGATGAATGAGGACATCCTCACGAACGTCTACCTCACGATCGGCACCTCCTACAGAGCGAGGCAGAAGAACCTCGAGCTTCAGTCGGCCGGGGACGAGGAGGAAGACGAAGATGAGGAGGGCACCCAGCCGGTCATCCTGGGCGAGAAAGGCCTTGGGCGCCTGTCCGCCATGCGATTGGGGGACCAGCTCCTGATCATCACCGGTCAGGTTGGCGAACGTCACTGGCACCAGCTTGAGATCGACTGGAATGACTTCGCGGATGCCGCTGACGAAGACATCGAGAGCGTCGACGTAGCCCCCGTGCGAGGGAACGCCAAGGAGAGAGGCGACAAGGGTACGAAGATCGTCATCTCAGCCCTCAAGGCGGCTTGGTCCCGAGGGAAGCTGGAACAGCTCGCGCTGGACCAGTTCTCCAAGCTGGCCGACCCTTTCGACGGCAGACGTTCCCTTCCTCTGCGGCTCGCCTTCAACGGCGATCCGGTGCCGGTTCCGGAGTTCGCCCGCTTCCTTCTGGACCAGGCGCATGGCAGGTTCACTGCGCGCTTCCACACGAACGGCCCGGACGCTCCGCGCATCGAGGGTTTAATGGAGTACCGGCTGCACAACCGGTCGCGTCCGATGCGCCTGTCGACCCTGGAGCTCCAGACCGTGACCGAGATCGAGGCCGACACGATCGCCCGGGTCGGCGACTTCCGGCTTGAGCTCCACTGGTTCAATCGTCGCATCCTAACCAAGATCGAAGGCATCGGCTCCCTTGCGGTGGTCCGACGCATCCTGGCCGCCTGGGCAGGTGGCGTGGCGCTCTATCGCGACGGGTTCCGCGTCAACCCCTACGGCAGCGCCAGCGACGACTGGCTCGACTTGGACAGGGACGCCTTCTCCACGAGCGGCTTCAAGTTGAACCGCGGTCAGATCATCGGTCGCGCACGCATCTCGCAGCGTCGGAACCCATATCTCATCGACCAAACCAACCGCGAGGGCTTGAAGGAGAACCCCGAAAAGCGGGCCTTCGTTAAGCTCCTCTCCAGCATCATCGAGATCTACCGCCAGTACCTGAACGAGATCGACCGGGACGTGGACCGGGCACGTCGGGTCACCGCGGCAGAGGCGCTGGACCGGTTCCGGGCCGAGGACGAGCGGCTCGGCTCGCTGCTGCCCGTTCTCGAGCGAGCGCTGGAACCGGTCCAGGACGGTCGCAACCTGACGCGCCGCCTACGCGACACGCTGAACGAGCTCAGGGCCGCGGCCGAGATGGTCCAGCGGGCAGCCGGTGCGCAGGCGGAGGAACGCAGCCGCGTCCTGCATCTCGCGAGCATTGGCCTGATGATCGAGATCCTGGCGCACGAACTATACCGAGCGACCGACGCGGGCCTGAAAACCATTGCACAGGCGAAGCGCAACCGCGATCCGACCGCGACGAATACCTCGCTCCGGGTTCTAGATTCGCAGCTTCGCACCCTTCAGAAGCGGCTCAAGGTCCTCGACCCGCTGAGCACGAGCGCTCGCCAGACAAAAGAGGACTTTGAGCTGGTCTCGTGGGTGTCCGACATTGTCGAGGGATTCGCCAGCCGAAACCGGACTTCCAGAGTCGACATTCAGGTCCAAGTTAGGCCCTCTGGGTCGAGCCTCGAGGTCCAGGCGGTGAAGGGCATGTTCGTGCAGGTCTTGGAGAACCTGCTGACCAACTCACTTTTCTGGGTCGTGCGCCAGCACAAGGAGCGGTTGCGACTCGGCGTCGCCAGGAGCGACGACGAGGCCACGATCGGGTCGATCGTTGTGACCATCGACACCCAGTCGAAGACCATAGCCGTGTTGGACGACGGGCCAGGCATCCCAGAGGAGCGGCGGGAGACAGTCTTTGAACCCTTTTTCAGCACCAAACCGCAGAAGCAGGGGAAGGGTCTCGGCCTCTACATCGCGCGGGAGATCGCCGAGTATCACGGCGGCGGCCTGAGCCTCGGGGCAGCGGACGAGCACGGTCAGATCAACGAAGTGATCTTCGAGATCGGCAACATCGACTAACCACAGAACTTCCAGGGGTGTGAGCGCGTGGGGGCTGAAGGCGAGACTGGACTGACTGAAGCGGACCCGGTCCTGGTCACCGAGGAAGTGCAGTCCGCCACTGACAAACCGGCCATTCCATGGGGTGGTCTGAGCGTCGCAATTATTGACGATGCCATGCATCCACCGAGCTTCTTTAAGCTTCCCGAGGATGAGAAGGCCGCTGTCGCAAAGCTTGCGGCCGAGGATGAGGCTTTCAAAGGCGAACTGGAGATTCTAAAAATCGGGGGTTCACCCGGTGAAATTCTTCATTCCCTAGCGCAGCTTGCGACACCGACAGTTGCCGAAAGCATGATCACAGGCATCTCTCCGGATGCACAACGCATGTTTGAAGAACACCGTGCATTCAACGTCACACTCGACACGTTGAGATCTCAAGTCGCGTCCGTGCTCGTCGTTGATCCTTTTGAGCCCGTACCTCCGCTTGGTGGATCTGACCTAATCCTACTCGATTACTTTCTGGACGGGGGCTCGGGCGAAGGCGCTCGCGCAGAGGGCATCGCCCGCGATATCGTCAAGATGGACGGGCGTGCGCCCCAGCAGCAGCTCGTCCTCATGTCATCCCACAAGCGAGTCAGAGACTTCCGAGCCGAATTCAGGGAACGGGCGGGCATTGAGGGCTCGACGTTTGCCTTCATCAGCAAAAGCGACCTAAATGCCCCGTGGAAGATTAAAGCCCATCTCGAAATGCTGGTCCGGGCGCGACCTTACGGCTCAGTACTGGCGAACTACCGAACGGAGCTAGAGCGGTCCCTTCAGCAGGCGCAGGCCGACCTGCTCGCGCTCGTCGACGATCTGGACATCGGCGACTATGCCTTCCTGCAGAACGAAGCTCTTATGAGCGATGGGCACCCGTTGGGAGACTACATGTTCTCCCTGCTCTCAACACAATATACCAGCTTGGCCTTCGAAACGAAGGAAATGCGAGCATTACAGTCCGGCATGGACGAGCTTGAGTTCGTCGGTCAGCCCTTCGCTTCGACTGAACCATCGACAGTGGTAGCCAACCTCTTCCACAATGCGATCCTGGCACGCGACCTGGGTCCTCTAGGACCGCACCCTCGAGCGAAGCAAGGCAGCGGCTTTGAAACCTTTCCCTTCGTCCAGCTTGGCGACGTGTTCTTCAACGCGGCTAGGAATAGAGCTGTGGTTGTTCTAAGTGCCGCCTGCGATCTAGCGTTTTCACCTACGAAGGAGCGGAAACCTGATCCCGAGACGCCAATCATCCTCGTGCCCGGTCGTGCATTGAAGCTCGATGCGAAGAAAGAGGAAGACGTTTCCGCAAAGACGGAAGGCATTCTGGTACGAAACGATGTCTTCCGCATTGACTGGATCTTCTCCCACTATAGAAGCGCGCCCCTTAGCAAGCTATCTGAGTGGCTCGAGGAGAATAGCTATGAGACTAGTAACCGAGATCGACTACGTCCCCTCTATAGCCTTAAGCTGCAGCAAGAGTTCGGAGCACATCTCCTGCGAGTTGGCCCTCCGATCATGCCTCCGTTCATCAAAAAGGTGACTGGCCGCCTCTTCATCTGCAATCCAAAGCGCAAGGAGGTTCTTGCCCTAGATGGGAATGAGCTGGCGATCGCGCGCTTTAAGGGAAACGCGAAACTGAAACTGATACCATCTGTTGTGTCCGAGATCAGGAACGCTGCCGTCGACCTAGAGGGCCAGCTTGAGGATCAAGTCCGCGCGGTCCGGGAGGCGGCCGAGGCGATGGACGAAGGCCCGCCCAAGGAGAAAAAGTTCAAGGATGCTAGCGACCTTCAGAGAAAGGTTGATTCTTTAAGGTCGAGCCTAGACGACGATGAGTATTGGATAGGCCTCCTTGCGGGAGTGGAGCTTGCGAGCGTCGATGCACTTAAGCCGGCGGGGGCAGCATGTGCATTCGTCCTGGGAGCGGACTGGAAAGAAGGCAGCAAGCCAACAGTAGTCTTGCAAGTCGTGGAGAGGCCCGACGATGCAGCTGCACCGGTCGAGACGTAGGCCAGGGCAGTCACCCTGTAGGTATTCGGAGAGTATCTCGATGATTTGGTATTAAAGGATACCTAGTTATGGCTGCACGTTGTTGAGTATGATTAAGCTTTTTAGCTTAGATTGCTGCTGTGGCGAATCTCGCAGCAACAAACCGAAAGTTGTGCCTCTGCTAGAGGGGAGTCGAGATTCCACTCTACTCCTGTCGAGTATCCCGTGGCTTCGCCTGCGCGTGGAGGCTACAGTCCGGCGCGGGAGTGAGATGTGCGCGTCACGCATGGAGGCTTGAAGTGACTAAGGGATTGGGCGAGCGCTGGATCCGCTTCCTGCGGCAGTACGGGCCGATCCCGCGCAACGACAACATGTACGACGAGCACATCATGCGCTCGGCGCTTAGGCTCGGCGTCACCCCTCTCCACTTTGAGCACCCGCTCGAGCAGGAACTGCTGGCCGCAGTCGCCGAGGAAGCGCCCCGGGCGACAAGTATCGTCCTCACCGGAACCGCTGGCGACGGGAAGAGCCGCCTGTGCGGCCTGCTCTGGTCCGAGTTGGGCGGCGCCTCCGCTCAATGGGCAGGCGACGACATCTACCACGAGACCAGCGCGGTGATCGCCGGACGCGAACGGACCGTCGGCGTCGTTCGCGACCTGACGGCACTCCCCGAACAGGGTTCGTTCGGCTCGCACGGGACGAAATCCGAGCTGCTAAAAGCGATCAGCCGATCCATCCTCGAGATAGATCCCGACCACGTGTTCGTTGTGGCCGCGAACGACGGCCAGCTCCTCGAGGCGTGGCGGCGTATGACGGGGGATCCGGAAAGCGCCGCCGTGCGCGACATCTTTGAGACGAGGCTGGTGACGGGGCGGCCGGGCAGGGAGAGCCTGACCTTCCTCAACCTCTCCACGATCCCCTGCACCACCATCTTCCGGCTCGCGTCCGCCGCTCTGATCGCCCACGAGGGTTGGCAGGCAGCCTACGCCGACGCGCAGCAGGATGGATTCTTTGGGGAGAGCTGCCCCATCAGGCGGAACTACGAAAGGCTCTCTGACAACCGGTTCCAGGACAGGGTCGGCGAGCTGTTCGAGCTCATGGACCTGTCCGAGCTTCATACCCCCATCCGCCGTGTCCTCCTGCTGCTGGCCAACGCGCTCCTGGGCCATCCGGATGCGCGTGACCGGCTGATGTCCGCTGGAGACGTCCGCGGCCTCGTCGCCAAGCGGACGGCGCACCGTGGGAGCATCGAGCGCAACTTGCTGGGCCGCAATCTGACCGAGGCCAGACGCGAGGGCCTGGAGATCATTGAGGCCCTGAACCGGTTCGGCATCGGTGCGGAGACGACCAACCGGATCGACAACATCCTGCTCTACGGGCTGTACGACGGACTGCTCACGCCCGACTGGGAGGCCACGGTCGCGGCGCACGCCACCCCGTCGGAGCTGGACGAGCTCCAGGCTCAGCGCAGCGCATACCTGGAACGCCCCGATGCCGAGGGCGACGGCACCCACCCCTTTATACAGACCCTAGCCGACCAGCGTCGCGCGATGTTTTTCCGCATCCCGCGAGAGCGCGCGGCGGAGTTGCGGCTTTGGAACCTGACGGTGTTCTCGCATGCCGGCGAGTTCCTAGACGACGTCGTGCGTCCGCTTAGGGCGAGGAAGAAAGTATCGCGCGCTATTATCGCGCGGCTCGTCCGAGGGTTGAACCGGGTCTTCACGGGCCTCCTCGTCGACACCGACCGCGAGCTGTTGCTCGCTACCAGCCTGTCAGGCTCCGGACGTGGGCCCGCCGAGCTGCTGGAGGACCGGATTGCGGTCTCGCGGCGCGACGAGCGCATCGAGCTCGACCGAGGCGACAGGCTCCCAGTTCTCCGCGTCCAGCTCGACGCGGACACGGTGCTCCCTCTCAGACTGAACCTGGTGCGCTACGAGTTCCTGATGCGGGTCGCGGACGGAGCGCTCCCGGGCAGCTTCTCTCGCGAGTGCCACGAAGACATCCTGGGCTTCAAGAGCGTGGTCCTAGCCGCGGCCGCCCGCCTCCGACCACCCGAACCGGACGGGCACCTCACCTTCCGTCTGCTCCGCGTCACAACGGACGGAGAGCCGTCTGACGAGACTGTGGAGGTCCTGCATGCGTGAGACGCTCCCGCCGCCGCCAGTGAATGACCATCCGAACAACGACATGTGGGTGGACGAACAGATCTGGGGTCATCGGCTCTGGGACTCGACCTCGCCCTGGCTGATCCTGCTCGAGTGCCTGAGCGTCGCGGAGGCCAAACAGCGCGAAGCCGACCTCATGGGGCCGGGCGGAAGGAGCTATCCCATGCGCTTCCGGCCCGCGCAGCGGATGTATCTCCGGAACATTCTGTACAACAACGAGGCGCTCTTCCGCATAGCCGCCCAGAAGCTGAGTGACGCCGCATCATGGGACCAGTGGGTGGGCTTCATGAACGAGAAGGCGCAGGGCGTCCCGCACCGCGAGTTCTCGTACCTGCGCAGACGCTTTTCGTCCTTCAGCGATTTCGCTGCCCTGGTTGACCTCGTTCGATCCTCCACGATCGAAGCAGGTACGAATCGGCGCTGGAGCTCGCGCTTCGTGTTCCCCTTCGGAGCAAACTCGATCTACGAGGACCTGAACGTTAAGGACGGCAGCACCTCCCGCGAGTACATCAACTTCGGCCTTCCTGGCGAGCTGCTCTACCAGATGCTCTGCCGCTCGAGTCACGCCGAGGAGCTCGCGGGGCACCTGCGGGCCAACCTATCAGGCGACCCAATCGACCGTCTCGTGGCGGCGCTCGAGCCAGACTACGAGGAGGACCGACAAACCCGCAAGAACAGCTTCCTGCCCTACGCGTCGCACGACTGCTTTGACGATCTAGCCCGCGACTGGCTGGCTATCTTCTCGCTCCAGCTCCCGCGAAGCGACGTCTACCCGCACCTGGCCAGGCTGGCCGCCCTGCACCTGCTTCGGTACAAGCTGGTGGTGGCAGCGGAGACCGCCGACGAGCCGCCGCCTGCCTTCGTTTGCGAGATCCTGGCGCCCAGGCGGACGCCGGTCCGCGAGCTTTCCATCGGCAGCTTTCAGCAAAACGACGCGCTATCCGCCAAAGCGGTCAACGCGTACCTCGCGAACCTGGCCCAGACGGACGAGTGGCGAACCGCGCTGTCGAGCGACGCGCCATTCCAAAATGCGCGGCGGGTGTTGATCGAGAAGGTGCGCTGGCCAGGTGACGACGACTACCCCGGTCCTGAGCTGGCCGAGGAGCTCCTCGCCTCGCTGCGGCGGGCGGCCCAGAAGCGGCATCGCGCCCATGTAGCGCTCGTGCACCGGTCCTATGGCGGTGGAGCCGGCCTCGTGTCGAAGCGCGGCACCAACCAGCTGCGCTACGCCCCCTCCGACGCGCTCCTCCGCACGCTCATACTGGCGAACGTCGGCGTGCGCATGGACTACAACGAGTTCCTAGAGCTGCTCTTCGAGCGTTATGGGCTCGTGATCAGCGACCGCGAAGCCGCCAGGGTGCTGCGCTCCGAGGAGTTCGACCGCAAGTCGTTCCAGGTGAACGCCGAGCGGCTGGAGCGGCGTCTGCGCGCGCTCGGAAAGCTGCGACGGCTGTCGGACGCCTGCGCCTACGTCGAGAACCCGGGCGCGAGGACGATGCAGTGAACAGACTCGAGCTGATCGGCGCGGTGGGCGCGCTCTTCCTCCGCGACAACCTAGGGGAGGATGTTCAGTCAGGCACCGCGCGGTTCCTCCTGGACGGCCTTTCGGTTCCGCAGGCGGCCGCGGTCGCCCGAGCGGTCGTGCAGGATCCACACCTGGGCCCACTCATCGACGTCAAGCTGCCTCGCGCGGCGTTCCAGAACGAGAACCTGCCGGAACACGCCCTCACGGACCGCAACGCCACCTACTATCGCAGCGCCTCATGCGACCGTAGCGCGTACCTCGTCGCAAATGTCGGCGGGGACGCCCAGGAGATGTCTCTGCACGAGGTGACGCCGGTCGGTGCGGCCCAGCTGATGGAGCAGACGCAGCCCTGGGTCGCTGCAGTGTCGGACGGGATCGCGCTCGAAGAGGATTCCCGCCTCTGGTGGGAACGCGCTCTGTCCGGCCTAATTGAGGTCGGCTTCGCCTCACTTGAACGGCTGGCCGACTATGTCCTGGCGGTCAGAGACGCCTACCACGTGGACGGGCACCCGATCGTCAACGCCCTCGGAGCAGGGTTACCCGCCCTGCAGATGCCCCGTGACCCGACCGCCTTTGCCGGCGTGAAGGACAGGTCCCGCCGCTTCCCTTCAGCCTGGCGCCGGGAGTTCCAGGGACTGCGCCGGAAGCGCAGGCCCTTCCTTCTCAAGGAGACGCAGAACCAGCTCATCCTCAACCAGGAGGACCTAGAGGCCGCGTTCGAGAAGGTCCGGGCTACGATTCCGGAGCACAACTACCCAACCATCCAGGCCTTCGTCGCGGCGCCGGCAGGCTGGAACGAGGCGGCCGCCGCCCTAGCGCGGTGCGAGTGGGACGAGGTGCGGCCGCTTTTTGAAGGGCTGGTCAAGGAGAAGTTCAATCTCGGCGCGGACACGCTCCGTTTCTTCTCCGAGGGACCACCCGACCGGCTGAGCGAGGACGAGGAGGAGTATCTCCGCCTTCTCGCAAAGAAGCTGCCAGGCACTGCGCGCGAGGAGGACGTCTCCTTCTACGAGAGCCACCGCGACGAGATCCGGGAAGACCGGAAGCTCAAGTCGGCCTGGGACAAGTTTGTCTTCGGCAAGCCGCGGGAGACGACCGACTTTCTGACCGGCCTCGCGCTCTCCATGGAGACGCTGATGTCGCGGTCGGTTCCCGGCGTCGCCCGCCGACTCCGAATCCGCTGCGACCGCGCGACGAAGCGGGACATGCGGGACCTGAACGCGGACGCGGGCTTGTTCTTCGCGCTCCGCAACGCGGGGCTCGCCGCAGGCCTGGGCGCCGAGGTACAGCTGGACCTCGGACCGCTGCCGACCTTCGACCAGCTGGTCGCTGAATGGAAGCGGCGGAAGGACCGGATTTACCGGGGTCCCTCCAAGGCGGCGCTACAGCTGAAGTTCACCATCGAGCTTGAGACCGACACCTGCGAGGGCACCACCCGGACCGAGTCGGCTCAGCTGGTGTGGCATCACAGGCTCGGCGCGATTCCGTCCCAGCTCGCGGACGACTGGAGCCGGCTCGAGCGCCACCCGCTGCTCCTGGGGCATGCCGCACGCGAGCCAGGGGCCAATGGCCGCCGGCCGGGCGCGATCGATCTGTCGGACATCCGGACCATGGTGCCAGCCTACGATAGGGACCGCGGCTCGCTGCTGCCAACCTACTCAAAGGCCCTGGACTTTGGCCTCGTCTGGCGCAGCAACCTGCAGGAGGCACTCGACCAGTCGCTGGTCGCGAGCGACGTGGCCCATGAGCTGATTGCCGCCTTCGACGCGTTTGCGACAGCTTACGGCACCGCGATCGGCGAGTTCCGAACCAAGGGCGCCTGGAACAACGCAATACCGCTGCAGGCGGAGGCTTACGGCCAGCTGCTGAACTTAGTCGTCGAGCGCGCCCTAGGCGACCGAAACCGAGACCTCCTGCTGCGACCGCTGCTTCAGGTCGGTCAAGCGTCGGTGCGCGCCGGCTCTCCAGCCGTGATCGTTGCCCCGTGGCACCCGCTCCGCCTCGCCGCCATGTGGCGCAAGGCGCGCCTCGTATCGGACGTGATAGGCCGGACGCTCGCCTCGGCGGACGCGGCGGGCGGCGACACTAAGCTGTTCTTCCGGGATCTAGAGGCCGACCTGTCCCATGCCATGTATCCCGAGGTCGTGCCGGCCTGGACCGGCCGGCAGGCCGAGCTACTGGCCCTCGTGGACACGGTGGGCGACTATTCGCTCCACGAGCCGCCCACCACCGAGCCGGGCGCCGGCGAGCTGGGCGACGACCCTAGGTCGGGCGCCAACTGCGTCCTGGATCTGGTCGGTCGCTACCTGAAGCTCAATCCGCACGAGCGTGCGAACCTTTCGGTCGTCCTGTTCAACTGCGACTCGGCCCGGCTGCCACGGGAGGTGATATACGGAGTCGCCTCCATGCAGGAGGACGAGACCGAGACGCGGTGCCAGGTCCTGTTGCGGCACACCGATCCCCAGCGGCTACGCGACATCTACCGCTCGATTTTATCGGAGGAAAGCCAGGAGGAGGACGCCTACTCCGGCTCAGAGGCCACACAGGAGTTCATGGCGCGGCTGCGGATCGGCGTCATGGGGGATCGGCGCTCACCGCCCGATCCGCGCGACGGCCGTCCCTACGACATCGTCTTCAGCCAGGACGTGATCTCGCGCCACGCCCGGATCGAATGGCATCTGGACGCGAGCGAGCCGGCCGACCTTGCGACTCTGCTGCCGGCCCGCTGGTCACGCCGCCGGCCTACCTCCACGGATGACCTCAAGTCGGCTGCCCATCTCTGCTGCCCCGTCCAGAGCGCACAGGGCTGGGCCCACCTTCGGGCGGTCACCTCCTTCTTCAAGCCGCTGCCAGCGGGCCCGGGCCAGCGGCTCGTCCCGGTGCGCGAGCTCGACTTCCGGGACGAGCGCACCGCAGCCATCCTTTCTGAGACACACGATCTGGGCGCGTGGGTGGTCAACCACGACGAGCTGCTGGACCGACGCCAGCTGCAGAACCAGAATGTCCGTGTGATACGTCACAAGCAGTCGGCGACCCAGGGCCGGCAGCTCGTGATCTCGAGCCGCGCGCCCCTCAACATGCTCAGAACAATGGTGCTGCGCCGACTCGACTTCCTGCAGCTCGGTCTTGACGCTGAAAGGATGGGAGGGCTCGCCGACAAGCTAATCGAGCGCGCCAACGACATCTCCGGCGACATCGTTTTGCGCGCTGCGAAGCGCGGCGAGAGCGCCGGCGAGCTGATTGGGGTCGTACTCAGCCGCTTTCTTGCGCATGCCGCGCTTGGCCGCGACCGGCTGGTCAGCTGGCACTTCCTGGACGACTACTCCTCTTGGCTGGGCGCCAAGGAGGAGACGCAGGCGGATGTCCTTGCGCTCGCCCCGGTTGAGTTGGAGGACGGAGGACTCCGCCTCGAAATCCTCGTGACGGAGGCCAAGTACGTCGACGCCGCCGCGCTGTCGGTCAAGCGGCGCGAGTCTGAGAAGCAGCTTCGCGATACCGTGCGGCGCATCACCAACGCCCTGGAGACAGGGGGGCGGCTCGACCAAGAGTCTTGGCTCTCTCGTTTGGGTGACCTGCTGCTGGACGGCATCCGCGTGCCATCGAGCCGCCGGCTCCCGATCGCCGAATGGAGACGCCGCGTACGGGAGGGAAGAAGCGAGATCCGGGTCGCGGGCTTGAGCCACGTCTTCGTGCCAAATCCGCTGGAGAGTGGCACACTCTCCGGGTCGGTAGCGGTGAAGGACGTGATTGGCTGCCGCCAGGACGTGATCGGCAGGACGGAGCTGAAGGCGCTGCTGCATGCGTTCCTCAAGGACGCGGATCCAGCCGACATCGTGGCAGCAATCGATGGCACGGGACCGCTCTGGCGTCTTAACGTCCCGACGACGGCTGCTGCGACGGCGGGCAGCACTAGGACAGCTGAGGATTTGCCAGCCGCTGGGTCTACATCGACCGTGCCACTGGAGGCTGAGCCTGCGACCGCACTTCCGAGTGGCGGGCCCGCTGCGGCCGACGGCCATGCCGCAGAGATCGTCTCCCTTCACCCCTTGCAGGCGGCGGGGGTGCCCACCGCCCTAGCGCAGCTCCTAGAGCACGCTCCTCCACAGCAGGCCGACCAGGACGGACGGTGGCTTGAGCAGGTGGGAGCATCGACTCGATCGGCTCTCCAGCAGCTGGGGCTCCAGGCGAAGCTTTACGGCAGCACTCTAACGCCGAACGCCGCAATCCTGCGGTTCGCTGGCACTTCAAACATGACTGTCGAGCAGGTGCTGAAGCGCCGCTCGGAGCTGCTGACCACACACCGGCTCAACGTCCTGTCCGTTCGAGCCGAGCCCGGTGCCGTGGCCCTCTATGTCGAGCGACCCGCGCGCCAGACGGTCACTATCGAGGACATATGGCGGCGTTGGCAGCCCAAGCTATCGGATTCCGGCAACGTGGACCTGGTCATCGGCGTGCGGGAGGAGGACAACTCGCTCCTGACCTTCTCGCCTGGAGGCCGGCACGCGCCGCACACGCTGATTGCCGGCAGCACAGGTTCTGGCAAGTCAGTGTTAATGCAGAACATCCTGCTCGGGCTTGCAGTAACTAACACGCCCCAGCAGGCGAGAATCCTGCTCATCGACCCCAAGCAGGGTGTCGACTATTTCGAGTTCGACGGCCTGCCGCACCTAGACGGCGGGATCATTGATGACCAGGAGACTGCACAGATCAGGCTCGAAGCGATGGTGGTCGAGATGGATCGACGCTACCGGCTATTTAAGGAGCGGCGCGCAGCAAACATCTCCGCCTACAACGCCAAGGTCTCCTCAGCCGAGCGGCTGCCCAGTTACTGGATCATCCACGACGAGTTCGCCGAGTGGATGCTCACTGATGAGTACCGGGCGGCTGTGACCTCGACGGTGGGCCGTCTTGGGGTGAAGGCTCGCGCGGCAGGCATCTACCTCATCTTCGCGGCCCAGCGGCCGGACGCGAACGTCGTTCCGGTCCAGCTGCGCTCCCAGCTGGGCAATCGGCTCATTCTGCGGGTTGATTCCGAGGGCACGTCGGAGATCTCGCTTGGCGAGCGCGGCGCCGAACGGCTCCTGGGCAAGGGGCACCTGCTGGCGAAACTCGAGGGTGAGCAGGGCCTAGTCTATGCGCAGGTGCCTTTCGCAAGCGAGAGCTTTACTCGGAATGTCGTGGAGCTGACGGGCCAAGGCAAAACAGCGGCCGCAGAGTGATAGAGGCCAGGTGGAGAGACGCGGGCGGGAGGTTTCCAGGTCACGAGGAGCAGTCTCATCGTGCGGTGTGCGTCCGGGCACTTCGGGAAGAGTAAGAGGCCTGTGGTCTTTGGCTTGATTGAAGCATCAGGCGCTGCTCGATAGGGCACGCCGCTAGCAGGAACGGGGAACAGGGGAACAAGGGAACAAGGGAACGTACAAGCTCCAATACCGACTTTCCAACCGAACTGGCATTTCTTCCCAACAGACGTAGAAATCCGCTCCTGCAGATAAATCGCAAGCGGTCATACGCTGTCCTCCAATCCCTGTTCCCCGTGTTCCCCTCACGAAAACGTCCAGCGGGATTAATCGCGCTCATCATCGAAAATCGAACTCTTCACGACGTAAAACCGCCTGTTGCCCAGAGGACTGCGCTCCTTGCGCTGCAGCTTCGTGCTACCACGACCATCCGGTTCCCCGAGTAATGCCATTCCACGCTCAGCCAACGCGCGGATCAAGGCACCTGGATCGTAACCTCTCGCGACTTCGCTCCGCCAAGTTTCGGGTAGCACAAGCCAGTGCCGGTCCTCCCCTCGTCCCCGGACAAAGCCAACGCGATTGTGAACGGGACGCACTAGGTCTGTATCAATTGGCTCGAAGCGGCTCTCGCCGTGCGCCTCTAGAAATTGCCGAACTTGGGAAATTCCACTGCCGGTCTCTGCAGCACCTGTTCCACCACGGGTTCGCAACCAGTCCTCGAAGAGGCGGTGTGTCGCTGCAATCGCCCTCCCCTCCGACCAAGGAACGATCTTGAGTCTTGTGGCGAGCTCGCCGCCTGCTGCAACAAGCGCAAACCGAGCCGCAACCCGAGCGACCTGTCCATCGGCTCCCGCCGGTACAGCCCGCTGGACAAACGCTGCACCGATATCGCGGATCTGGCCCCGAACATTGTCGAGCTCTGCCGCGATCAGTGCTGCGATGAAGGCGGGGCCAGCGTGACCAAAATCCCGTACTGCAGCGGTTTTCAGCGCGTCAGCAAGCGTCCGACCAGCGTCCTCCCCTTCCGCACTGGTCGAGGGCAGCACATCAAAAATCCCGCAACCGTGACCTGCATCGGCGGGCAAGTCGACTATGCGGACCGCCTGCCCACCCTTCGGCCGACGGCCGGTGTCATCCTCCATCAGCTTGGCAGCCAGCGAGTCCTCGCCCGATGATAGAAATAGCACCCGCCATTGCGCCGGGGTGCGAACCTCGCCCGTGCGGCTCGCACGGGCTTTGCCGATGCCGTTTGCGAGAAGGTAAGCGGCCTCCCCTGCAGCCTGTGAGCTGGCCTGCCCGAGTTCGTCCAACACCAGCAGAGTGTCCGCGTGAAGAGCTGCCGTTCCCTCCAGACCGTTCGCCGTGGAGCGCCAGGACGCAACAAAGCCGGGCGTGCCGCCTCTTCCCCAAGCGCTGGCAGCGACTTGCAATGCCGTCGACTTCCCGCGTGACGAGGCGCCGAACAGGTTAAAACCGCCGCCCTCGACATCAGCGAGAGTGAGCAGTGGTCCGGCGAGGGAAGCTGACACAACGAACGCAAGCCGGGCATGATCCTGGGCGGGACGGGCCACGCCGGACTGCCAGCCCTCCAGAGTGCCCGACCGCGAGAATGCGGCATGGCCCGCTTCGCCCGCCTGCAGAACGACGTCCAGCCCGTCCGCAGGGATCGTGCGATCTGGCAACACGAACACCCTCCCATGCGGAAGTTCGTGCCAGCCGGTACGGCCAACGATCGTAATGCGACGCTCTGGGTTGGCAGCTGCCAAGTAGGCGACGAGCATCGCCCGAACGCGCGGGCCAGATCCGATCTCAAGACCGCCGTCGGCAAGGTGCTGAACGATGCGATTCCCGTCGGTATGCGCGAGAGCCTGAGGCATGACCCATTCATGACGACGCCCGTCTCCATCCCGCCAGTGAAGGAGTAGACCCCATCCACGACCGGCGATGTCTCTCGCTCGACCGAGGATCTCGATCGGGCCCGAAACCCGGACCCTGCCCTTCCCTGCATCGAACGTGAGGCCAGCCTCATTCATGATGAAGTCGCCGACGGACACGTACCGACGAACACCTGATGCCGATGCTGTCGGGGCGGCGGTCGTGTTGGGTTCTTCGACCCTGAGAGGGACTGCGTCGACGGCAAATGGCTCGCAGGCCGCATCCGCTGCAGGATCGTCCACCTTGATGTCGGCTGCCTCGGACGTGAACCGACTGAAATCGATGGCTTCCGTCATTTCGACTACTCCCGATCGGTGTTGCTGTGCGGCAGGCTCAAACGCTGCGCAGGCGAGGTGGCCTGATGAGACCCAGGGGCTGCATCGCGCAGAAACCAGCGGATGATCGCTCTCTTGATCCTCCTGGCACGGTCCGAGCGCTGCTCAGCCAGGGCGTAGACAGGAAGCCGGTCAGGCGAGGGTTCGACGTTGACGATCCGCCCGAGCTCTTCGGCGCGCTCACAACGTGCACGAGCTGCTTCCGTGTCAGGAAGCATCAGGTACTCGGCAATGCGCGCGAGAGAAGCCGTTTCACCCGCTTCTTCGATAGAGCGGACCGCCTCGACCACTTGACGAACAGCCACGGGTAAGGATGAGAGGTGAGGCAAGATGTTGGTGCTCATCACGCGACACCCCGCTCAATGAGCGCGCGCACGTCCTCGGCCCGCCAAACCGTCACACCGGGCAGAAGCCTGACCGGGCGGGGAAACCGACCCGAGGCCACGTGCTTCCACCAAGTCGAACGGCACACGGGGATAGGTCCCCGCGGCGCCAGGATGTCCTTGAGCCGGACGAAGCCGGTTGCGGGGAAGGAGGTTTTCTCCGCCGCGGTGCCATCCAGGCGAGCGATTTCAATCGGTGCAGTCATGGCCCACCGTCCCTTTCTGTCTTGGAGACAAGGCGGGCGATGCGGTTTGACCGCAGCGCGCCCGCTGGTAGGGTTGGCCCGCTCCTTCGAGAGCACGGGGTTTACCCCTCGGGACCGTCAGACCCTGGCCGGTCTGGCGGTCCCGTTACTTGTCTTCCGCTCCTCTCTCGCGGGAAAACCGATCCCGATCGGCCCGTCGCGGGTCCGATGAGACGGATCTGGAGCCCGCTCGAAGTCTTGTCAACGTCGACCGCGCGTCGAATCAAGTCAGACTAAAGCACATGACCCGTGATCAGGCGTTTGCATGAATGCTAATCGAGTTGTAGGCCTATAAATACCTAGAGACTGCCGCAGGATCTCGGAAGAACTATGGCGGACAGCGGGTTTCGATCTGTCGAAAACTTGGCGGTCTCGCCGACGGGTTGAAATCGATCTGACGGGAAGCTTCCAGCACGCGTGGCACGTGCGGAATCGCACATGCAGATGTCCAAAGAAGGTCACTCTCCCAAGCTCAGGCGAGGCACCGGATCCCTAGGGGGAACCGACGCATCGGCTCTAGCCCCGATGTTTGTCGTCTCAGGACAGCCATCGCAATGCTCAGCCCAAGCCTGCATCAGAAGACGCCGTCGCTCCAACGCGTCGCCGCGCCGATATGCTCGTTCCGTCGCATCACCGACGACATGCGCTAGAGCCGCTTCGGCGATCTCCCTAGGGAACGCCGTCGTCTCACCGGCCCAATCGCGAAGGGAGCTGCGGAAGCCGTGTGGGGTTACATCGATCTTCATGCGCCGGAGCACCGCTTCCAACGCCATGGTCGATAGCGGCCTGCCCGGCTTCTGCCCCGGGAACACGTACTCGCTCACCGGAAGAGCGGTCATGGTCTGAAGCACTGCGCATGCGCTGTCTGACAGCGGCACTCTATGCAGGCGCCCTCCCTTCATCCGTGCAGCCGGCACCACCCAAATCCTGGCAGGGAGGTCGAACTCCGCCCACCTCGCGCCGAGCACCTCGGAGGTACGCCCCCCTGTCAGCACTGCGAGCTCAAGCGCCCGTGGGGCAACGCCGCCCATGGTCCGAAGCCGAGCCATGAACTCCGGCACGTCCTCGAAGGGCATCGCGCGATGGTGCCCGCGCGTGAGCTTCGCCGGCTTGGGCAGAAGCTTGTCGAGGTGCCCACGCCAGCGAGCTTTGTTCTCGCTTTGAAGCATCCCGCGCGCTTTTGCAAAATCAAGTGTGCGTTCGATCCGCCCGCGCAGACGGGAGGCGGTTTCAGGCTTGGTACGCCAGAGCGGCGTGAGGACACGCAGTACGTCATCCGTCGTGATCTCCGACACGGACTTGGCTCGAAGCGGGCGAGCGTAGACGTTCAACGTCATCTTCCATTGCGCACAATGCTTCGCGTTCCGCCATGACGAGGCCATGCTTTCGATGAGAGCATCGGCGGCTTCACCGAATGTAATGGACGTCCGCTGCTCGCGCTCTGCGAGCGGATCGCGGCCCTCAATGACCTGCTGGCGCGCACGAACGGCAAGTTCGCGTGCCTTGGAAAGCGAGACGTCACGCGCCGAGCCGAGTCCCATCTCCCGGCGCCGGCCGGCCACCTTCCACATGAAAAGCCAAGACTTCGCTCCTGTCAGAGTGACATTGAGGTAGAGCCCTCCCCCGTCCGAGTGCCGTCCTGGCTCCGTGAGGGTCTGGACCGCGCGAGCGCTGAGTTTGTTGATAGGCTTAGCCATGCAATCCAGCACCGTTCCCCACCGTCTTCCCCACCCAAGAGCTCGGATCGCGCCGGATCGAGGTAGACACTGGAACTAAGAAAATAGCACTAAATCAGTGATTTATCGAACCTTTTCCAAGGAGTTTCGCACACCAACGGACGTTCCTGGACCGTGATTTGGCGGACACCCCTTCCGCCAAGTGTTCTGGTAAGTCACCGTGACTAATGCGTTTTTGGGTTGGATGCCACTACGAACCACATCTTGCCCCACATATTGAACTGGCTTGCGTCGGACGGTTTTGGATTAGACGAGACAACGTGCATTCCCTTAAGACAGGGGCCGATCCGTCATTTTCTGTTGCAGCTGTCGTGCATGCTGCGACGTTTCCCGCAGCAACGTCTGGCTCCTCACGTAACCCTTTGCGTTTTGTGCTCGAAGCTTGAAGGTGATCGCATCACTGGTCGATCATGCCCGAGACAAGCGCCGGCCCTCGCAAATTGTGAGCTCGCTGCGTCAGATCGCGATCTCGGTGGCGCAGATCAGGATCCGTTTAGCCGGCATGTAGCGAACTTCTGTATGCGATGCAGGGTATGTCGACCGTGTAGGCGATGTAGACTGTGCATACCCTCTATGTGAACTGAACTTCTCGGATCGTCCGGGAAGATGAAGCTGGCCCGCACTTTCGCGGGTGTCTGGAGCTTCCTGTCCATGCCGACTTCAATCAGTTCGCCGTCTTTTAGCGTCCTTTCTTCTTCGTCCGCATCGCTGCGCTCCAGCCCGGACTGCAGTTCGTCACCGCCCAACACCGCTATCACCCGAGTGCACGTCCTACGCATCGTACCCTTCGTGCCGGAAGCGATCTTGCGGCAGCACCACGTCTTCGTTCCGTCCGATAACCGCTTCACTGCCGCCTGCCGCCTGTTGGCCGCTCTATGGCGCCATGACCAAGGTTTACCCTGTGGTATCCACACGCCGGGGCCGCGGCGCAGGGCCGGCGAGGCTTCGTCCACCGCCCTACTCCCAAAGGCCGTCCGCCTGGGCTCACGCTTGGCACCGGCCGCGGCCCGGGCCGGGGCGACCTTCCTCACCCCTGAGATCGGCTCCTACGCCCGGGAGGTCCTGTTGTTTCGTGAGCCCGGCAGCCTCTGGGAGGAAGGTCGGCTCTGGGGCAACCTACTCTCCAGCCAGGCCATGACCCTCAACCTGCTGGCCCCGATGGCCCGGGACCTCGATCTCGCCACGGCAGTCTGGCGCCTCCTGCTCGCGGGCTTCGTCCACACCGTCACCGCGTTGCGCTTCGAGCACAGCCCCGGTCGGCGCGGGCCGGACTACTTCGGTGACGGCACCGCCTTTGACGTCCTGCTCGATGTTGTCACCCCTGATGGCGAGCCCGCCTTCGTCGCCGTCGAGGTCAAGTACGTCGAGGGGATGAACGGACCCACGCCCCCGCCGCGACCGTGCTACGCCGAGACTACCCGAGCCAGCGGCCTCTTCGTCGAGCCCGATGCTGCTGTGCTGCTCCAGCCCGGCTACGAGCAACTCCGGCGCGAGCACGTCCTGACCCAGCTGATGGTGCAACAGGGCCTTGCCGCCCGCGCCCATTTCGTCCTACTCGGTCCCGCCCTGAATCGACGGGTTCATGCAGTCGGCAAGCTCTATGCCAACGAGCTACGCCCCATCGATACGGCTGCGGAAGTAGACCGCGTCGGCTTCAGCGCGTTGACATTAGAGGCGGTGGTCGCCGCGCTAGCCGCGGCCGGGGCAACGGAACTTGCTGCTTCGTTCACCGCCCGTTACCTCGATCTAACCCGAGTCGTGCACTGCGTCCTCGACCAAACCCCGTCAGAGCTGCAGCCGCGCCGCTCCGGCCGCCGACCTTCGTCGGTCCTGCCGACGCCGTCGGCGACATCAGCAACTGCTGCAGCCCGCGTGACGACCTCCGTGCAGCAGCGGCCCTACAAGCTGTCTAGCGGCCGGACGCGGGGCGTCGTGCCAGCACCCGTCAAGCCATAGCGCTTTAGAACGCGCCGAGGCGCCGCGAGGCCGTTATGGGCCCCGCGGTTGAGTTGTCAGGGTCGGCAATCCAGTAAGCCGTGGGACGCCAATTGTGAGGCTTTGAAGCACCATTGAAGCCCACGCCCGCCCCACGGGATTCACAGGCCTACCGAAGCGTGAACCCAGAGCATTGGCGGATGGGGTTAGCAGCAGAAATATTCAAGACTTGTCAGTCATGATAAAATCCCATTTAAGGCCTGCATGCGGTCACAGGGAGCACCGAAAATGCTTCGACATATCAGCATGTCGCAGGTTCAGAACGTTATAAAGCTCGCGGAACAGCTCAACGCGAAACATCCGCCGGACCCAAATGGAGTTTCTTCGCCTAGCAATCCGAATGCCTATCAAGGTTACCGACAGGACGAAGCTCCACTTGTCGCAGCGATCAACTCCCTCTCGGAGCATGCTAGGGCCGAGCTCATGGCACTGATGTATGTCGGCCGCGACGTGGTCAGCGGCTCGAACACAGTTGGTACGCTTGAGGAAGCGTATACTGACCGGCTTCGTGAGGCCAGCTCGCACGACACCCATCAAATCGCTGACAAAGCTCCGGCGCTTCCAACCTATCTGCGGAAGGGTCTAGAGACTGCCTGTCCGGGCTGCTGATTCACAGTCCAATGGCTGTGGGACGCCAATTTTGAGGCGTTGAGGCACCATTGACGCTCGCGCATGCCCCAAAAGGACGACAGAGCGGAACCAAGAACAGGTGCCCCTTTACCGCACAAGGGGTGTCGACCAAACGCTACAGGTTCTGGTCCACAAAGCGACGACTGAAGCTGGCGAAAGCTGGTCACTCGCGCCTATCTTCGTGTACCCCCGGAGGGGAAGAAGCACTCCGGCAAGTCCTCCTCCCGCTGCCGCCGTGCGGTCCGGCCGGTGGAAGCTCCGACGTCCGCTTCCGCTGCTGTCGCTGCTTCGTCCTCCGAACCGCCGAGTGCTTACCTTCGTCCGAACCGTCCACCGTCAACACAGACGGTGCGGTTCGCTTGTATGGCTAACAACCTAGAATTTAGGTGGCCTTTTTCAAATTCGAGATGACTCTTCCAATTTATGGATGAAGTCTAGTGTGTTCATAGTGTCGATTGGTGAAACTTTCTGGATTGGTGCATCCAGATCCGCCGCGTATCTGTCTGCTGCTTCGCTGGATTCTTGCTGCTGACTCACCAGCTCATCCAGGCTTCTATCTGGCCGAAATCTCGCATCCGTTTCCCTTCTACGCTTTATATGTTCTACGCTGTCTTCGACCAGTATAATTCCTCCAATATCCAATGATTGAAATGCCTCAACCGGCAGTTTAATCAGCTCTCTGCCGTTATCGATAACTATGTGAGCCTCAAGAATGGCTGTCTGTTGCCATTTGCCGCTCCGCGCACGTCGGACCGCCTCCGATAGCAGCATCTGATTTGCCAAGATAACATCGCGATTTGACGTGCGGAGTTGTTCTGGGTCTGCCTTAAGAGTCTCTCTGAGGAGGGTGCCAGCGCTCAGGCAAAGTAGATCAGGCCGGGCTTCGGAAATTTGCCGTGTTAGAAAACTCTTTCCAACACCAGAGATACCGAGCAGCACGACGAGTGGGCCCGGCCTCATAGCGCGAAGCCGAAATTCATAGAGGGCAACAGTGTGCCTAAGCTATTCCGCGGAATCGGTGTAATCGACTGCGGCGGAGCTTTCAGCACACCACCCTCAAGCAGCTTTTCGATTTTGATGACCGGGTCGAGATGGCCGATCAAAAGAAAATCTATAACTGTCACGCCGTTCGGTGCATCTTCGACGGCCTGTTTCAGGTCGTCCTCGGAATAGACAGACCGACCCGCGGTCGATCGGGACAGATCGCGGTAGTCGTGGGCGCGACGGATCTGTTCTACCACGCCGACTGTCGTCACGGCCTGAGAATGACATGCGCTATCTTCCCGCGACTGGTAGAAAAATATAACATCGCCGGCCTTCATCGTCTTGTTAAAGCTGCGGCAGACGTAAACCTTGCGAATTGTGTTTCCTGGCTTCCGGCCAGCCTGTCTCAGATCGAATGTCTGGTCGCCGAACAGAGGCATCGGCTTAAGTCGCGCAGCCTCGGGAAATAGCTGCCGATGGAAGCGCCATTGGATGGGGATTGCGAAAAGAGAAACAGGGTCGCGGATGGTGAAACGGGGATAGTTCCTCCTTAAGACATCTGCCAGATCTGAGTGGCCTGAGATCTCAAGCCGAGTACGGCGGATTGGCTTAACAGCTACAATCTCCCCGGCGGCACTTTTGGCGGTGGTCTCGAAGCCGTAACGCTCAATTAGATCGAGCAAAGCGATCTGTTTTCGATATGTCGTAAGATAGACGAAATCAAAACTGTTCTGCTGTGCGTGCAAAATGGCCTTTCGCAACAGAAGTTCGCCAACCTTATTGCCTTGAGCGTTGTCTGCTACCTTGAATGTGCAAAGCTTTAGTGCGCGCAGATGCGATGCGACGCCTATTTCCTCACCGGATTCCGACTTTCGCACAACAAGACCATGCACCCGACCATCGCTGCCCAAAATTGTCCAACATGGTCGATGTTCAGCGACGCACCTGGCCAACCACCAGTCCGAGAACTCTGTGTAATCTAGACGTAAGCTTTCGAATATCGGGTCCCTTGGATCTAAGCTGTATGCGGGGACGTCGGAGACATGCGGCAGTCCGTCATCGGCAGGATCCTGTAGCGATTTCAGCCAAGCAACAGCGTCACTCAGCGTGATTACTCGCTCCTCGAGATCCCCGCAGCGCACACGTCGATGTAATCCAGCGTCCTGGCTTACGAGAATATCGACGGCTTTGATCGAGAGCGCGTGCAGAAGCGCCACGTCGACGCGGTCGTTCTCGGAACGTATTGTTCCCCAACGGGCTTCCAACTCCGCGACGGGCGGCAATGGTATCGGCGCGAGCTGAAGGAACTTAGAGACGCGGGATTCCGATATGGATCGACGGTATCGATCCGGATCGCGGTCGAAGTCGTCGAGCGTCGATGGGTGCACATAGAGGGCGATTGCGCCTGCCAGACAGCGGCGCGCGAAATCGGCGACAAGTGGTTCGGTCTGCCCAGGGTCCTCAAGGGCGATCAGCACATTGGTGTCGATTAAGAGCCTAACCCTGCTCATGGTCGATGAGGTCACGGTGGGCCTCTCGCAGGACAATGTACGATTGCGGCGCGTTTAGGCCATGCGTGGACCGCATCTCATCCAGCCGGATCGGCGCGGCAAACCTCCTGGGGCGTGTCAGCATTAGCGCGCATCCTTCATCGACGCCGTCGAAGTAGCGCATGAAGTCGGTCTTGGTGATTGACGCGCGGTTGCCGTATCGGCTCCACAATTGCGCAATTGGGAGGCGTGCGACATTCTCGATTTGCGTATAGCCAACGACGGCGGCGATTGGCTGTGTCGCGTAGATCAGCATCCTGCAACCTGAGCCATGCGACCCAAATCGTCGACGCAACTCGACGTCTTTCTTCCCGTCGAGGATCAGCTCAGCATAATGATTATGGATGCTGAATAGCAGCGTCGGCCCTTCGCAAGTATCCGAGGGAAACAGAGACTCTTGTCCCGGCGGCGTCTTCACGTGTTGAGAGAGGGAACGAGCGAGCCATTGAACACGTGCTCGATTACCCCAGGCCGATAGAGAGACCTGATGCGGGCCGTCTCGACGAAGCCCAGTCTCCGCATCAACGGCTCGAACTCGGCGTAGCGCTCAGCTGGCACGGTGAAGAGGGGGCGAGCTTCGCCAAGCCACTCGATCGATTCCTCGAGCAGTCGGCGTCCAAGGCTATGCCCGCGCTCGGCCTCTGCTACCCAGGCCGTGCAGATCTTCGACTCGCCGCCTTCCCGCTTGAGAATCGCGACCGCCGACGGCGCGTCGAGACTGCCCTCCCAAAAAAGGTGCCGATTGCCGCTTGAGAGGCCAGGCACGACCTTGTTCCAGTACCAGGATCTAAAGCCTGGATAGGTGCCCTCGAGGCGCGACAGGGTCGACCACAGCAGTTCCGCTTCTCTGACGAGAGAACCGGTAGCGGTCTTGTTGGGCCCTGCGTGCAGGGGCAAGGCGTCGGTTGTCAGCGGCATCGGCATCGGCATCCCTAGAACCATAGTGGACCCTCAACGCTGCCGAAAGGGCTGCGGCTCGCGCATCTGCCTTCTTTTCCACGCCTGGATGATCCATACCGCCACCATCGGTGCGAGGGCGACGATAGCGAGAAGCGATCCGGCAATTAGGTTCGCATAACCCGGTCCGAGCTGTGGGAAGCCGGCGGCGCGTAGGCTCCGACCGAGCACCGATAGAACAACGTTGAGAATCGCTCCACCGACGCCGCCGATAGCGAGAATTGCGATAAGGTATGTCCAGATCCGTGGCCTGCCGGTGCGGAAACTCGCATACGCAATAAAATCGTCAATCGTCTGGTCTTCTCCGTTTTTTTTCCCCGCTAGCTCGCGCCATTGATAGATGGTCATACCCTCTGTCGAACGATTATGAGGACGTGATGTTGGTTTTCCAACACTAAGATAGCTTGACCAGATTTCGTCCTCGAGACGACGGACTTTTCGGAAATTTTGATGCTGGCTGCTGAGCTGGTAATCTCGACTACGTATCAAGAAATAATGGATCGACTCCAGAAAAAACTGTCCATCGGCAGTGCGCTGCAATACATCCGGAGGGAAGCTTCTGCGCTCGTTGAGCCGGAATTCGGTAGTCTCCAGAATGTCCTGCGTAAGAGCGAGTCCCACACTGGCGGCCCGATCCTCAGTTGAGAATAAATTTTGAGCCGGTCCTTTAAGGAATATGCGCAGTCTTATATAGTGTTCTTTGTAATACTTGTTAGCTCCAACGATATCTGAGCAAATGGAATTGTTGAGAGCTATAATTGTGCCGTTCGGTTTTCCGGGAACGCTAACTGTATCAATCGATATATCGCTAGTAACATTGAGCTTATATATTGCCCGCAATCTTACGGGTTTTGATTTGACTATAAAATATCGGTCTTTATCGCGCACTAAGGTGGAGACTTCATTAAAAACAGCGTTTAACGTCTCGACGTCTTTAAGCGCCCCGCTTAAATCGAATACATCACCTGCATTGATATGTGTGGGAAGATAGAGATAGATGCGATCAATCTTCTCGACCTGAGTCAGCAGTAGTCCAACGTCGAGAAAATTGAATTGCTTATCTAGATCTCGCCAAAGATTGACGTGAAGCCGCAGTCGAGGTTGCAATGCCGCTAGCCGACTTTCCGCGCTCTCTCGCAATGCAGCTTCGGCCTCCTTCGGCGCTGAAAACTCGGCTTTCTCAGGCGCTAATGGAGATTCGGCGCCCGCAGGCTGCGGTGACGCATCATTGCTTTCGTACCAGAGTGCAAGAGTGCCGTTCATCTGCGGACCATAGGAGGGCTTCAACTTGAGTGCGACGACATAGGGACTCAATCTGGACTTATCCTCCGTTTTCTACGTCGCATACCCCGTCATCGTCCCGACTGGTCTCGCTTTCGAACGATCCGGATGCCCTGGTGAAGCCTAACCTCGTTGCGTGGTTGGGCTCTCTCGACGGCTTCGAATGCCGCTACGGCGCCGTCTAGCAGGGTGTTGAAGAAGTCCGTGGCGTGCCAGGGGTTGGCATGATTCACTGCTCTCTGGCAGTAAGCGGGGAAGGCAGATGCGGGGCTCGGATCGGCGTTCGGGGGTGTTGTTCTCGTATGTGGACCTGGAGGCTCGGGTTCGGTCCGATCATCCTCTGCGGGCCATCCGACAACTGACGGACGAGGCGCTGGCGGCCCTGAGCGGGTGGTTCTCGGCGCTCTATGCGGCCCGGATGGGTCGTCCGTCGATCCCGCCCGAGATGCTGCTGCGGGCCATGCTCCTGCAGGCGTTCTACTCGATTCGCTCGGAGCGGCAGCTGATGGAGCGGCTGGAGTTCGACCTGTTGTTCCGCTGGTTCGTCGGGCCGGGCATGGACGATCAGGCCTGGGACCCTTCGAGCTTCACCCGGAACCGGGACCGGCTCCTGGCCGGTGAGATCGCGGCCCAGTTCCTGGCCGCCATGCTGGCCCGGCCCCGGGTCAGGCGGCTTCTGTCCAGCGATCAGTTCAGCGTCGACGGTACGCTGATCGAGGCCTGGGCGTCGATTCATGTGCTTCAAGCCCAAGGATCAGGGCGGCAACGATCAAGGGAAAGTTCCGCCGCCATCCGTCGGCGGGCGCAACGTCGAGGTCGACTTCAGGGGGCAGACGCGCTCGAACGAGACCCACGAAAGCACCACGGACCGAGAAGCCCGCCTCGACCGCAAGGGTCCGGGGATGGAGGCCAAGCTCTGCTTCATCGGCCATACCCTGATGGAGAACCGCCCGGGCCTGATCGTGGACACCCGCCTGACCTTGGCGAACGGTCACACCGAGCGGATCGCGGCGTTGTCGATGATCGAGTCGAGGGCGGATCGACCCAGGGCGATCTCGGTGGGTGCCGACAAGGCCTATGACGCCGAGGACTTCGTCAACGAGCTCAGGTCGATGAACGTGCGCGCGCACGTGGCCCGGAACACCAACGGCCGCCGCTCCTCCATCGACGGACGAACCGCCCGCCACGCCATCAAGACCGTCGGCGGCCTGCGCAAGGCCCGCTTCATAGGCTGCGACAAGGTCGGATGGGCCTTTACTTTGACGGCTGCGGCCTACAACCTCGTCCGCCTGCCAAAGCTGCTCGGGGCTCTGGCGTGAGCGTCCTGGGCAAGTGGCGGATCGTTGATCTGCCCGGCTACGAGGACGACTACGCCGACATAGTCGAGCCGGCCTACATCCTCTTCGAGGACGGCCGCGGTGAGTTCGCCTTCGAGTGTATCACCGGAGCTTTCGCTGACGGAGCCACCCGCGGGAGCGATTGCGCCGCCATCGTGTTCGATTGGATTGGCAACGACGAGATGGATGCGGTCTGCGGCTCGGGATCGGCCGAGGTCGAGGCCGACGGCTCGCTTCGCGGCGAAATCCGCGCCCACCGCGGCGACGAAATCCCCTTCATTGCCCGCCGTTGGCTGACTTCTTCAATACCCTGCTAGCGGATAGATTGTGGGAGATGCAGCATTGCTAGTTCGATCAAGAGCACCAAGCGCTCGCTGCCCTCCGTACCTGCATCGTCGCGCAGTTTGCTGTCGACGTTGCCTTGCTGGAAGGAGCGCCGCCCGCGCCCATTTCGTCCTACTCGGTCCCGCCCTTAATCGACGGGTTCATGCCGTCGGCAACCTCAAGACCTACGGCGACTTGCAATAAGTGCCTGGCAGCGTTGCGTTTTTAGCCCTAATACCGAGACCTCGGGGCGCGACAAGAGCAGACAGCAAACCCCCTGAAACGACACACATAAACAAGCGCGGACGGCCGCGCCGTGCGACTTCAACGCGACAAGGAATGCGACATGACCGCGACCGATGATGGCGACCTTCTCTGCGGCTATGAGGACATCGGCCGGCACCTTCGGCTGTCATCCCGGCAAGCGAAACACCTCGCGGAGATCGCCGCTATCCGGCGTTCAAGCTACCGGGCAGCAACATCGTCCGCGCCCGCCGCTCCACCCTCAACACATGGCTCGCTGAACGCGATGCTGCCGCCGGGAAAGAAATTGATGCTTCGGTGCCGTAAGCAGTAACGCGAGGCAGTCAGAGATGACCAAGTGATCAGCATGCCCGATTTGACAGCCTCCGGGCTGATCGCTCGCCACCTATGCAGAGCACGGACACCTGAGAGCTTCTTAGTACATCAAGCCAAATTATGCTCTCATCGCCAACTCGCACAAAGTTTCCGTGTCTGAAGGACCACCCCTGAGATTAGTCACCATTCACGAAGATCATTGTAGGCCGCTCAAATCAGAACAGCTCCATTTGAGATACAGGATCTTGATCGGGAAAAATCCTTCTTTTCATATCAGATAATTCAAGTCTCTCGACGGATTTAGCCCCCCGGTGAACCCAAAGATCATCCGAATATTCTCTTAGAGCTAAATTAAAACATTTTTGGGAAACTTCTAGATATCCAAAATCTAATTCGTGCTCAGCCCATAACTCATAAGTAAAGCCGCGCTCATGGGCTAAGTTATCGGATTCAGAAAGATAGGCGACTGCATCTTCCATCGCGACACGAGCAGAGTCGACCTCGCCACTTTGAAATAAGAACCTGCCATACCCTCGCAAAACGGTAGCGTCTTCAACCGGAGAAGATCGCGATTTCGTTGCAATCAAGTACATGCTTTTAGCTGTATCAAGATCCGATAGATCGGCAAAAGCTCTTGCTGCCAGCTGATATTCCCAGCGGCTTACAAGCGGTCCTATGCGCCCCATGAGTGATAGAGCAACACGCGCGTGAAATCTCCTTTGATCGTTGATAAGGCCGCCGAAGTTTCTAGGGTATTTGTCAGGATCATTATTTCTTTTCGCAGACTCCATATTCAGATCTAAGATTTTTTGCATCGTATCTGACAATTGCTTTCGCAAGGCGTAAGCGCCCTCGCGACCTTTCTGCCTATAAGATATCAAGCTTATCAATGCAGATGACGTAGATATAAAAACAGAAACTATCCCAGTCAAAATGACAAATTTGTCTTTTTCCGGCATAGCTTCAAAGTTATTTACTATCTTTGTTGCCCATTCCGTCAAATCGGACCACCAATTAATATCAGAAATCATAGTATCGCTTTCAACAATGGTTTGTGTGTCTCGGTTAGTTGTTCTGGACTAAAAAATCCGGCTGCACCAGCCTTGCCAAATCCCCAACAATCCTAGGCATTTATTCGTTTTTGATGCGATCATCACAGTGCAGCTTGATCGCATTCAAGAGAGCGCCATGATGTATGAAAAGCGCAACCTGCCTGCACCGCTCACCTATGGCGGCCAAGTCATCCACGATCAGGATGCGATGGTCTCGCTCACCGATATGTGGCGAGCCGCCGGCTCGCCCCGGCAGAAGACGCCAGCGAATTGGCGGGCGCTTCCGGGCTCGCGCTCCTTCGTCGAGCATGTTGGGGCCGTTGTCGGATTATCCGATGACGCTCTGTTCGTGAGCCGGACCGGCGGGCACGGCCAAGGCACTTGGGCACACTGGCATCTCGCCTTAGCCTACGCGAAGTACCTGAGCCACGAGTTCCACCTTTGGGCGAACCATGTGGTCCGCGAACGGATGGAAGGTATCAGGGCCACCCCGGAGATCGCGGCAAACCCTACGGACCCCGCAACCATCCTGCAGGTCATCCAGCACCTGCAGAGCCAGGTAGTGGCCCAGGGAGGTCGGCTCATCGCCCTTGACCAGATCGAGGCGTCAGAGGGGTCGCGCTGCATCAGCGGGAGCTTCGGGACCGCCTCCTACGCACCCGAGGGCGCAAGTGCGAGGACTGCGGACGCATTGGCACCCGCATCTATTGCGACCATGTCCAGGAGATCAACGACGGGGGTGCTAGAGCGGCATCCGATCATGTTGGATCATATGCGTCGTAGCCTGCGGCGGCG
Source organism: Methylobacterium sp. Leaf88 (assembly GCF_001422795.1). Taxonomy (NCBI): domain Bacteria; kingdom Pseudomonadati; phylum Pseudomonadota; class Alphaproteobacteria; order Hyphomicrobiales; family Methylobacteriaceae; genus Methylobacterium; species Methylobacterium sp. Leaf88. The sequence continues at coordinate 167,454 of NZ_LMMK01000022.1, forward strand.
AGATACTGGCGGCATTCGGCTGGCGTGAAGCGTCTGAAGGCTTGTCGGATTGTGTCCCAGAGGTCGCTGATCGTTCGCGCGGCCTCGGCTCGAAGAATGGCCTTGAGCTTGGCGAAGGCGAGTTCGATCGGGTTGAGGTCGGGGGAGTAGGGCGGCAGGTAGAGGAGCCTCGCCCCGGACGCCTCGATGCGTTCGCGGATGCCGCTGACCTTGTGGGCGGGCAGATTGTCGAGCACGACCGTGTCGCCGGGCCTGAGGGCTGGGACGAGAGTTTGTTCGACATAGTCGCGGAAGCGAGCGCCCGTCATCGGTCCATCGAAGAGGGCGGTGGCTGTCAGGCCGCTGGTGCGCAGACCGGCGGTGACCGTGATGGTTTTCCAGTGGCCGAACGGCACCGCGACCCGGCAACGTTCGCCGCGCGGGGCTCGCCCATAGCGGCGGACCATCTTCGTGTTGGTGGCGGTCTCGTCGAGGAACACGAGCTTGTCCGGGTCGAGATCGAGCTGGCGCTCGAACCAGGACAGGCGCGCGGCCTTCACGTCCTCCCTCTCCTGCTCGGCGGCGTAGCCAGTGTTTTTTTGCGCGTGATGCCGTGGCGCTTGAAGAAGCGGGACAGGCTGCTGACCCCGACCCGCAGACCCTGTTCGGCCAGACGGTCGCGCAACTCGTGCAAGAACAGCTCGGGTTGCGCTTCGTAGGTCTGCCGGATCAGGTCGGCCTGCGCCTCGATGGTGTGCGAGCGTTGATCGCCGCCCATCGGCTTGGCGTGTGTCCGACCCTCCTGCACGAAGGTCCCGTGCCAGCGCACGGCGCTGGCCGGGCTGACCTCGAAGCGCCGCGCCGCCTCCCGGCGCGAAGCCCCCGCCTCAATCGCGGCCACGACACGCTCACGCAGATCAACGGACAGGGCAGACGCCATCGGCTCTCCTCCGCGGAAAGCTGTCCATCGAATCACATCACCGCCGCGGCCGAAACCCTAGACGATTCAAGTCGATCGGTGACCGCTCTAGCTTAGATGAGACCAACATTAGACTGCGATGCGGGTCGTGTCACACCCGGAAAACGGCAGATTTGAGAGCCAAGCGCCATGGGTTGCGCCTCTTTGAAGCGAAGCACCCATCGCAGGACTAGTGCACTGACTCAGACAGATGGTGCAGGGACGCGTTTGAGAGCGCTGAGGATGGCGTCGGCGGGTTTTGTCCAACGGAAGGGTTGTGCCCGCTGGTTGTGCTCGGCGATGTAGCGTTTGATAGCGGCTTGCAGGTCGACGATGCCGGTGAAGGTGCCGCGCCGCAGTCGTCTACGCGAGAGGACGGAGAAGAAACCCTCGACGGCGTTGAGCCAGGAGGCCGAGGTCGGGGTGAAGTGAAAGGTCCAGCGCGGGTGGCGGGCGAGCCAGGCGCGGACCTTCGGGTGCTTGTGGGCTGCATAGTTGTCGAGGATGGCATGAACCGTCTTGCCGGCCGGCACGGCGGCCTCGACGCTGTTGAGGAAGCGGATGAACTCGCCGTTGCGGTGCCGCTGCATGCAGCGGCCGAGCACGGTTCCTTCCAGGACGTCGAGGGCGGCAAACAGCGTGGTGGTGCCGTGGCGGGTGTAGTCGTGGGTCTGGGCGGCGGGGTGCCCTGGGCTGAGCGGCAGGGCGGGACGGGTGCGCTCCAGCGCCTGGATCTGGGACTTCTCGTCGATGGAGAGCACCACCGCGTGGCGCGGCGGCTCCATGTAGAGGCCGACGATGTCCTCGACCTTCTCGGCGAAGGCGGCGTCGTTCGAGCGCTTGAATGTGCGCACGCGGTGCGGCTGCAGGTGGTGGGCCTCCCAGATGCGTTGCACGGACCGCAGCGAGATGCCGACCCGTTCGGCCACGGCGCGACCGGCCCAATGCGTGACCTCGCCCGGCGGCTCGGAGCAGGTCAGGGCCAAGACCTCGGCGACGGTGTCGGCCGAGAGCGGCTCCTTGCCGGGCGGGCGGGTCTTGTCGTGCAGCAGACCCTCGACGCCTTCCTCGGCAAAGCGCTGCTGCCAGCGCCAGACCGCAGGACGGCTGGCGCCGGCCCGCCGCGCCACCTCCAGCACCGACAGGCGTTCGGCCGAGAGCAGCACGATCGGGGCACGCTGGACGTGCTTGAACGGACGAGACCGGTCACAGATGATGCTCGTCAGCCGCGCCCGGGCGGCTTCGTCGAGGAGAACACAGACAGTCTGAGCCATCCCCCCAGACTCGCATACCTCACCGCGAAGGTGAATCCTCCGTATGCGTCACTGCACTAGCCTCCTGCGCTGCGTCCTTTAGCGGAAGAGCCAAAGCCACCACGTTCAATTGTCAAGGCGCGGCCATCGCGATGGTCTTCACAAAACGACGCGAAAGCGCGGCGCAAAATTTCAATACTGTCAGAATACCCAAATTTACGGATAAATTCATCCAAGTACCCAACTTTCCTTATTTGCTCAACCCAGTAACCAACCTTCGGCAAATCCTCAGGTTTGAACAGTTTCCGATTGAGGCCGCTTGCGATTAAGTCAAGCCAGGACAGCAGGTCATCCATTGAAGTTCTGTATAACTGGAGTCGCGGCTCGGCATCCATCTCTTCAAGAGTAAGACCTGGCACCATAGCCCGCTTCAGCACTTCGGGACTATGCTGGATGTAATCAGATTTTTCAAAGAGAAGAGGTCGGAGAGGTTCCGGAACTACCAGCCGGCCACCGTTCCATTCTAAGGCGCGGCAAGCAAATACAAGCACAGGATTGGCCGTCAAATCCTTCAGATACGCGCTGGCAAGCTCAGCCCTCTTCCAATGAACTGCCTTCCTTGCATTGTATAAGGTGATCAACCAACTACCAGCGGCTATAATGGCGGCCGCGGTCGCGACTGTCAGGGTGTCGTAAGCCACAATATCTTATCCTTGCTTCAGTTACGCCGCGCACAATAGGAGCCACCATAAGCAGCAGCAATCTGTATGGCGAGTTAGCGAATGGCGCCGTTAAAGCCGTCCCGGACGAGGCCAGCATGCCCCGGCGACGTGGCGCATGGCGCATAAGGAAGACCACAGACGCAAGGCCGCGGCGGCACGGCATTTGGCACACTTAGCTTGCACCGCGGATGGTCAGCACTTCGCGCCGAACGACGTCAAACAGCCCATGGGTAGCGTCGAGAGCATCGCTCATCAGCGGAACGTAGATGGATGCCACCTCAAGAACGGTCGCCGGTTGTTTGTGACCGTATCGGAAGTAAAACATCGACGCAGCTGGCGCGAGCTCCCGGATCATGTTCTGGTGCTTTGGTGCAATAAACGGCTTACCGCTACCGAGACGTTCTTGGCATGCGTCAAGTAGCAGCCTAAGATCGTGGTTCATCGGTGGCTTGTTGAGAGTTTTGGCGTCTACACCACGGTTCAAAAGGAACGCCTTAAGGCAGAGTTCGAGGGCCTGACAAAGCAGCATGTACCTTGGTCGCAGCAGCCGGATCTCTTCACCGCAAGTCTCTGTCATCAGCTCCACCGCGGTCAGGTATTCCTCTGCAATGAAGAACTGGCCGTGCGCATCGCGGTCGCTGATCGCGCTGGCCAACGTAAAGCCCGGCTTTTCGAGGTTGATAGTCAGGATCGTGTGAAGGTCGTTAGCCATCTGGTCGCCCCTGGCAGCAAGAGGGCGCCATGTCTCTGGCAGAAGACTCGGGACTGCAAGGGGTGGGGGTGGCCAAGAAGTCTACACCCCTAAGGTTTTGGCATCACATGGAATCCCACGCGCACTTTAGAACGCGCCGAGGCGCCGCGAAGCCGTTATGGGCCCCGCGGTTGAGTTGTCAGGGTCGGCAATCCGATAAGCCGTGGGACGCCAATTTTGAAGCTTTGAAGTGCCATCGTGGCCAACGCCTGCCCCAAGAGGACGGCAAAGCGGAACCAAGAACGGGTGGGCCTCGGCGGCACAAGAGGCGTCGACCAAACGCTACAGGTTCTCGTCCACAAAACGGCGGCTGGAGCTGGCGAGAGCTGGTCGCTCACGCCTATCTTCGTACACCCCCCGGAGGGGAAGAAGAAGTCCGGCAAGTCCCCCTTCCCCTTCCCTTCCCCTTCTCCCCTCTCGCTGCCGCCGTCCGGTCCGGCCGGTGGCAACTCCGACGTCCGCTTCCGCTGCTGCTCCTGCTTCGTCCTGCCCCTGCTTCGTCCTGCCTATCCTCCGAACTGCTGGCTGCTGCCTTCAGTCCGAGCCGGCCGGCTTCGGCACAGGCCACCCGTTTCGCTCGTCCGACCGAAAGCTGCCAGCGAACATCCTGGTGCCGATCTCCTCACTGAGATATCTGCTCTGCCTTACAGCGTGGCCGCCTGAATGGCGGCCCGGTCACAGTTCCCGTGGTCGTCCTCGTAGGAGTCGTCCTCGGTTGTCCTTCGTTTCCCGTCTGAGTTGTGGTCCCATCGAGCCAGCCGCTGTACACCGCACCAGCGGAGCGGAGACGATGTGACGAGTGGCAGCGGCATATACCAGCCCGGCCACTCGTCACATCGTCTCCGCGGCACCGCGGTCGTTGCGTTATTCATCCCCGATGCCGGTGCAATCTGACGGGTATAAAGAGATCCGCCCGGCTAGGTTGGACCCCAGCCTTGCGCTGTTCGATCTCTGTCTCGGTTCCCCCGAGCTAGGCTTCGTCAGCCTTCACGAGTTAGCCGCGCTGCTTGGCGGTCTGCGCCTATCAGCCAAGCGTGATCGCCCCTTCATTATCGACCATGATCGACCGCCCGCGGTCAGCCCAAGCCGCCGCGACGCGGACAGCGGGCTGCCTTCGTAAACTGAAGCGCAAGTACGGGGCTGAGCCGCGGCTGCCGATCTCGCTCTATTATTCGTGAAAATAGAACGTTAATTATATGGATGTTGTCTGGAGCAGTCGCGCCCAAATGCGTATCCCAGACCCGGTGAGCTATATTGCTTGGCTATCAGCACCGAACCAGATCAAAATGGGCTCCCATCATGCCGCTCCATACCCTTCATACGCTCGAAGATTTAATAGTTGCTTCTCACAATCTACATCATGCCATGCTCGACGAGGGTGCAACCACGCCGGCAGCAGTGGCTGCTATCCTGGACCAACAGACACCTTCGTTCTCGGCCGCCGATCGCCGCGCCATCATGCGTCTGGTGGCCGCCACGGCGGGATACGTAGCGACTGCGCTCGATGAAGCCATGCTGACGGCCATGGACAGCGCACGCTGGACGCACACCATTGCGGCCGTGGCGCTCCAAGATCGGTGGGTGAGTTATGACCTGCAGGTCTGTCTCGGAGACCATCCAGACGATCCAAAGAAGGCGGAGCTGCGAAACCGAGAAATCGAGTATCTCCGGGCATCCCTGACTGGTGTTTCTGCAAATACCTTCGGCCGCCTTTTCCAAGACCAACTGGCTCAACCAGCCGTGCAGGAGCAACAGCACGATGTCTGGACTCCTTCGTAAACGCCTCAGAGCGAACAGATATCATTGCTGCGAGTTGGAACAACTCCTCCGCGGACACCCTTCGCGATGCCTCGAACTACAGGCTGCCTGATGCCTTAGGCAGAGCGGCAGCATCGTGCCGGTGTCTGCTCAAGTTTGGGCCGTCCGCTTGCGACCCGATTTGGTCATTCCGTCTGTTCCACTGGTCGCTCATAACCGGACGTGGGGTCAGTTCGGCCCCCTCGCTGCTAAGCTCGCCCGGTCGATCACCTGCACCTGGCCTCGGCGGATCTCGACAAGCCCGATGTCCGCCCATTCTCCAAGAAGGCGGCTGACGACTTCACGCACACTGCCGACGTCCGATGCGAGTTGCTGGTGTGTCTTCCAGACGATGCCATCGGCGTCGGCCTCGATCAGCAGCCGCCTGGCGAGGCGCTGTTCCAGGGGGGCGAAGGCGATCTCCTCGACCAAGTCGAACATGCCTGACAGTAGCCTCGTGTAGTCGTCGAGGACGAAGTCCCGGAACGTGTCGCTCTCCCGCATCAACTGGCGAAAGGTATCGGCCGGCAACGCGGCGAGTTCGGTCCTGGCTTCCGCGATGCTTTGCGCTGGGAAGCCCCCGCCCGAGAGCAAGCATTGGGTGGTGAGCACGCAGGTGCCGCCGGCGCCGACCTTGTAGATCAGCATCTCCCGCCCGCTCTCCGACATCCGGAACACCCGGGTCCGCCCGTCGATGCACATCAGGTAGTTCGCACAGGCGTCTTGGAGCTCGTAGGCAATCGCGCCGGCCTCAAGCACGGGGAAGTGTACCGTGCCGCGGGCGATCTGGAGATGGCTGGCGCTGAAGCTCCGGACCAGCGGAAAGCGCTCGATCCAGCGCTCGACCTGGTTGGCGCTCTGCATGGTTCGTCCTCCCGGAGGTCAGCGGTCGTTGGATGCCACCATACCCCGTTGAAGCAATGGATCTTCGCATTAGGGAGCCATCGGTGACCTGGGTCACAGACGGCGGGAACAGACGCCAGTACCACCATCTTCAGAGAACAAAAATCCGCCCAAACGACGGTTTGAGGAAGCACAGGCTTTCCATGGACCCGGGCGAGATGATCCGGGAGAAACCATGCGCCGCCTCGCCCCCCTTTTGCTCGCCTCCGTCCTTCTGGCCGCCCCGGCCCATGCCGAGCAGGACCTGCTCTTGGGCGCCGACATGGGCTCGGCCGCGATGACCAAGGCCGAGATGACCCGCGCCGACGTAGAAGCGCTGATCGCCAAGGCGGACGGCAAGCCTATCGACCTCTCCGATAAGGCGCTTGCTGGCCTCGACCTCTCCGGCCTGAACCTCAAGGGTGCAAACCTGCGCACCGCCCGCCTGAACAAGACCAACCTACGCGGCACCGACCTAAGCGGGGCAAACTTGGAGCAGGCCTGGTTCATCAAGGCTGATCTCAGCGGCGCCAAGCTCGTGGGCGCCAAGATGTTCGGTATCACTGCCCGGGATGCGAACCTCAGCGGTGCCGACCTCAGCCGGTCGATGCCCATCGGCGACTTCAAGGGCGCCAACATGGCTGGGGCGACGCTGGTCGACCTCAAGGGCGGCGCCGACATCAAGAACCAGTCCATGGGTCTGATGCGGGCCGTGTTCGTCTCGGTGAACCTCAAGGGGGCCAACCTGAAGGGAGCGAACCTCGGGCGCTCGCGCCTCGAATACGCCGACCTCACCGATGCCGACCTCACCGACGTGATTCTGATGGGCTCCGACCTGTCGGGGGCCAACCTCACCGGCGCGACCGTTGCGGGAGCCGACTTCAAGAACGTCGACGTCACCGCCGCCCGCCTCATCGATCTCAAGGGCCAGGACAGCGCCAAGGACTGGTCCGCCCGTGTGAACGTCGACCGGGCGATCACGCAGGTTTCGAAATGAGCCTGGACTTCCACCCTCAACCATCCATCACGGGACACCATCCATGACCACCCGCCGCATCCTGCTCGCCGCCTTCGCCGTCGCCCCCATGCTGTTCGGAACAGCTGCCGGCGCGGCCGAGATGACCTACACGCATGCCGCGTTCGAGGCTGCCCAGAAGGCCGGCAAGCCGATCCTCGTTCACATCACCGCTCCGTGGTGCACCACCTGCGCCGCTCAGAAGCCGATCCTGGCGAAGCTTGAGGCCGATCCGAAGTTCAAGGACCTGCAGGTGTTCGACGTCGACTTCGACAGCCGCAAGGACGTGGTCAAGCAGTTCGGCGCGACGATGCAGAGCACGCTCATCACCTACAAGGGCGAGAAGGAGACCGGGCGCTCGGCCGGCGAGACCAAGCCCGAGGCGATCTCGTCGCTCCTCGACAAGGCGCTCTGAACCGTCATGGTCACGAGCCTGAGCCTCGCCTTCCTCGCCGGCATCCTCTCGGTGCTGTCCCCCTGCGTGCTGCCGTTGCTGCCGCTGGTGCTTGGTGCGGCGGCCTCGGAGCACAGGCTCGGGCCGGCGGCGCTTGCCGTCGGCTTAGCGCTGTCCTTCGTGGTCATCGGGCTGTTCGTGGCCACCGTCGGCTTCGCCATCGGCCTCGATGCCGGCATATTCCGGACCGGGGCCGCCATCATGCTCATACTCGTCGGGCTCGTCCTGATGGTCCCGGTGGCCCAGACCCGGCTGGCCGTGGCCGCCGGCCCGATGAGCAACTGGACAGAGAACTGGTTCGGCGGCTTTTCGACCGCCGGCCTGCCCGGTCAGTTCGGCGTTGGCCTACTGCTCGGTGCGGTGTGGAGCCCCTGCGTCGGTCCTACCCTTGGCGCTGCATCCCTGCTCGCCTCGCAGGGACGCGACCTTGGCGTCGTCGCCCTTACCATGCTGCTGTTCGGCTTAGGTGCCGCCCTACCACTCTTGCTGCTCGGCACCCTGTCACGCGAGGTGCTGATGCGTTGGCGAAACCGAATGATGGGTGTGGGCAAGGGGCTGAGGGCGACGTTTGGATTGATCCTGGTAGTCACCGGCGTGACCATCGTGCTCGGTTACGACAAGGTTCTGGAGACCGGTCTCGTAAACGCTTCGCCGGCCTGGCTGACAGACCTGACGACAAGGCTCTGAGCCCACGAGCCATCTCCGCTGAACGAATGTCTACGGTTGCGGTGCACCGACCGGACGCGGACTGGCAAGAACCCACCCAGCCCAGCCGTGAACTCGCATCGGTCGGTGGCCATCAACGGGAGCCATTGCGAGGCTTCTATCGAGCCTCTGGAAGGGGGCTTCTAATGGCGGGCCTACAAGTAGCTCAAGGCCGGCAACGCCGCCCGACGTTTCAGGCCGACCATCCAACGGCAGGCGAGCCAGAGCGGGGGGGCAAGGGCCGCCGCGACCAGCCAGATCTGCACCGGCGCTCCCGCCTCGATCCGGCCGGAGGGGTCGCCGAGGCCGAGCGCCAGGGCGCCGTCATGGAGAAGCCGCAACAGCCAGAGATGCGCAAGGTAGAAGAACAGCGGCGCGCCGCCGAAGGTGCGCAGCCAGCCGAGGCTTCGCACCGGCACCGCCTCGAACAAGGCGAGGAGCCCGAGCCCGAGGCCCAGGGTCAGCAACAGGAAGTCGGCCGAGGGCGGGTACTTGGTGAGGTTCACGAAGGAGAGCGCAGTCATTAGGATCGTCGCTCCCGTCTGCCACGGCACCGGCTCGCCGTAGCCGTTGAGGCCCCGGAGGATCACGAAGGCGATGAGCGCCGCGCCGCTCATCGCCAGGAGCCCTTTGCGACGAGGGGCCGGCGCGACCGCTCCGGCGAAAAGCGGCCCTAGGGCGTAGCCTGCCGCGATCACGCCGAACCAGGGCAGCACGGGATAGGAGGTCCGCGCCACGCCCCAGGGCAGTTCGATGAAGCCGCGCTGGTGCAGGATCGACCAGAGGACGTAGCCAGTGTCGCCGAGCTGGAGCACGAATCCGTCGAGCAGGTTGTGGCCGAGCATCACCGCCGCGGCGAAGACGATGAGGGCAGCGCGCGGTAGCCAGAGCAGGGCGGCCAGCGCTACCATGCTGAGGCCGATGGCCCAGATCACCTGCAGGTAGAGGATCGGCGGAGCGAGACTGCGGGTCCAGGCGAGGCTGACCAGCGTCACCTCCATGAGGATCAGCAGGAGGCCGCGCTTTGCCAGGAACACGCTGGTCGCCCGCCGGTCGCCGTGCTTCTGCGCGTGGAGGCTGGCTGAGAGGCCGGTGAGCAGGATGAAGACCGGCGCGCAGAGATGCGAGATCAGCCGGGTCATGACGAGGTCGGGCGGCGTGAGACTGAGGTCCATCGGGTCGCGAACCTGGGCGTGCAGGTAGACGAACTCCCGCACGTGGTCGACGAGCATGAGCAGCATGACGAGGCCGCGTAGGGCGTCGATGGAGACGATGCGGGATCGCGGACTGTGCGCTCCTTCGAAAGTTCCAGGTCTCATCTCGCGCGCTCCGTTCCGATCCGATGCAAGAGCCGGCCGACATCGACTGGTGTCCAGACTGCGCCGCCGCGCGGCTTGCAGATCCCTCGCCGCGTGAGCTCCAGGGCGAGGCACTGGGGCGTCCGCCCGACTTCCCCACGCATCGCGTCGATAATCGGCATGAGATCGAGAGCGTAGCGGCGGGCGCGCGCGGACGAGGCCCCGCGTCCGGCATCCCCGCGCCGGACGCAGGCGGCGGAAACGTCACGGGGCTGGGTCGCCACCGGGCTGGCATCCTCGGAGGCTTCGTTCCGGTTCGGGCGCATCATGCAGGCCATCTGCAAAGACGACGGTAGGCCAGCGCGGTTATGAACAAGGCACCCGCCATGAGACAGCCGAGAGCGACCATCGCCTGATGTTCGGCCGCTACGCGCGGGATGGAGGGCTCGAAAGCCGGCACGGTGTCGTAGGCGGTGAAGTCGAGGCGCGCGGGGCAGCCCTGACACACCGGGACTGGATCGAGGGCCTGGGCGAGAATGCGAGGCTCGAAGAACGCACGCAGGTCCCGGCGATAAGCGGCGCCCGACGCCAGGAAGGCGGAATGGCGCTCCGCGTCGGTTCCCGCCGCCATCTCCAGTGCGCGTGCGAGGACCGTGGCGGGTGACAGGATCACCAGGCGCCGGCTCCAGGCCGCCACCGCCCGGGCATGGTCCCGTGCGGCATCACGGTAGCCCGCCAGCGCTTCGTCGTAGAACGCATCGCGGGCGAGGCGCTTGATCTCGGGCGCCTCTGCCAGCCCCGGCCGGCTTACGGCCTTCGAAACCTTGCCGGTCAGCCAGGCCGCGGTGATCCGTGCGCCTTCCTCACCGGTGTAGAAGCGGACCTGAGCCTGCCGGCTCGCATCAATGGCCGCGATCCGAGAAGGCGTCGGTGCGAGGACATCGACCACGAGGCCGAGCGTACTTGGCAGGGCCACTGTGACGCAGGACCAAGCCAGTACGAGGATCGCGAGGGCGACGACGCCCCCGCGCCACAGGCTGGCCACCAGGGCGCAAGCCGACACCCACAGAACGACGTAGGCGGCCAAGGCCGTCGCGAGGAGGGCCAGCGTGACCGTCCATCCGTCGAGCGCTCCCAGGCCGCCCGAGACGATGAGCGCCAGCGCCGTTCCGCCGAGCACAGCCGTGATGGCGACCAGCGCCACGGCCCCGAACTTCGCACTCGCCACGCGACGCGGTTCGACGGGCTGCGACGCGATCATGCGCAAGATGCCGCTGTCGAACTCGGAGGAAAGCCGCGTGCCGGCGAGCGCGATGACCGCGAGCGGCACAAGGTAGACCAGCACGAAGGCAAGATCGAACGGGCCGAGCCTGAGCCGGGCCGTCGAGCCGGGCTCGTAGGCGGTGTCGTCGAAGACCGTGCTGAAGCCGAAGCTGGCCCGCATGATCGCGGGCTGCACGTCGGACTGACCGGCCGCGAACGCAGCGAGCGGCGTCGGCGGCTTCACCGCGTAGGCAGCCATGAAGTAGGTCATGTAGCCGAAGGCGTCGGTGGGGTCCTGCCAGTAGTTCACCTTGATCGGCGAGGGCTTGGCGTAGCGCTTATGGGCGGCCCTGGCGTCCCGCACGACTCGGTCGGTGTCGGCGGCGGCCTGCGCGAGGGCGGCCCGCTCCGAGGCGACGCGCCCTGCGCCCGTCCACGCCGCCAGGCAGAGCGCCACGAGGAGGGCAGCGAGGATCGCCCAGGTCAGGCGCTCGCGCAGGATCAGGCGCAACTCAGCCTGGACCAGGACAAAGAACCGTACAGTTGTCACGGCTTCAACCTCCGGACCAGGGGAAGGCACAGGGCCACCATCAGACCGAGCCAGAGAGCGAGGACGAGGGCCGGAACGCGTGCGTTGGCTAGCGTGCTCGCGAACGGCAGTGGCCGGGGGACGAAGGGCGGGATCTCGCTCCATAGGTCCGGCCCGGCGACGAGGGTGGTTCCGCCGCGCTGGGGATGGTCGCGGATCTCGGCGTTCATGCGTTCGGAGATTCGGCGCCGATAGGCCTCCGCCGCCCAGACGAAGTTGGCGTGCTGAGCGAAATCGGTGCCCGCCAGCGTCTGCGAGAGGGCCTGCAGGGCGACCCGCGGCGACAGGAGACCGGCCCAGGCCAAGGCCCTGTCCTGAGCCGCGAGGCTATCGAAGAAGGCACCGAGCTCGCGGTCGTAGACCGCGAAGTTGTGTCCCTCGTTCTCGGACATCATCAGGCCGCGAAGGTCTACGGGCAGTTCGTCGGGGTCGCTGACGCCGTAGCGGGCCAGCACCGCGCGCGTACGAAGATCGTTCGCCTCGGCGGTGCGATGGCCACGGAATCCGGCCTCGATCCGGGCTCGGACCTCCCGGTAGGACAGGGCGGGCACGGCGGCGTCGACGCCGACGATCGCGAGGCGGGGGGCCGCGACGCAGAGGAGGACCCAGGCCGCGAGCGAAGCGGCGAGCGCGCCCCGTGCCGTGCGGGCGACCAACGAGACGAGCATCGCGAGCAGCAGGAACACCGCGCCGTAGGCGAGTTGTGCGGCGATCCAGGTCAACAGGCGTGGACCGAGCTGCCAGCCCGCACCATCCTGACTCGTCACCGCGAGCGCACCGATCCCGAGAAAGGGGAGGCCCGCCACGAGGGCGAGGGCGGCAAAAAGGGCTGCGAACCGGGCCGCGAAGAGAGGTCCCGGCGGGACGCCGTTGCCGAGCGCGAGACGCAGCGTGCCTCGCTCGCGGTCGGCCGCGAAGGTGGAGAAGCCCAGCAGGATGGCGGCGAGCGGCACCACGAGCTGGACGATGTCGGCGACGCTGCCGAGGCCGGACCTCGCGAGCGGTCCAGCATCTTGGATGGCGCGGTAGACTGCGTCGTTGAAGACGTGTGCCTCGACCCGTACCATCCGGCCCGTATAGGGCTCGGTACCGGGATCGAGCACGGCAAGCGGTGCGGAGGGACGGAACACCCACAGCCCGAAATGGTCGGCCGAATGCGGGTTCTTGGTATCCTGGCCGAGCCAGCGCGCGCGCTCGGCCGCCGCGACCTGAGCGACCTCGCCGGCGTAGCGCGTGGAGTCCCGCCAAGCCCCGAGGCCCGCGACCGTGAGGAGCACGACGAGGACGGCACCGATCCAACGGAGGCGCGCATCGTGGGCGGTGCGCGCGAGTTCGGCCGCCAGTCGTCTCACGCCGCGCTCCCCGCCAGCCGCTCGATGTAGAGCCGCTCCAGGCCGACATGGTCGAGGGTCCTGGGGTCGATCTCCTCGACGATCCGGCCACGGCTCAGCACGCCGACGCGCCCGGCCATCTCGCGCACGCGGTAGAGGTCGTGGGTCGCCATCAGGATGGCGGTGCCGCGCTCAGCGGCCGCCCGGACCGTGGTGGAGAAGTCCGCGGCCGCGCTCGGATCGAGGCCTGAGGTTGGTTCGTCAAGGAGGAGAAGCCGGGCACGGCGCGCGAGTGCCACCGCGATGCCGACCTTCTGGCGCATGCCCTTGGAATAGGAGCCGGCGGGACGCTCGTGGGCAGGCTTGGCAAGGCCGGCCTCGGCGAGGAGCGTACGGGCGCTCGCCTTCGTCAGGTCGAGGCCCGCAAGCGTCGTGAAGTAGCGCAGGTTCTCCACCCCGGAGAGGCCGGGATATAGCGCCACCTGCTCGGGGATGTAGGCCACGTGTCGGCGGGCACCGACCGGGTCGGCGCCGGCATCGACACCGCAGACCCGGACCGTGCCGGCATCCGCCTTCAAGAAGCCGAGGATCAGGTTGACCGTGGTGGTCTTGCCGGCACCGTTCGGCCCGAGCAGGGCGAAGACCTCGCCGGGGCGGAGCGACAGGTCGAGGCCATCGAGGGCTCGGCGTTCGCCGAAGCGCTTGCTCGCCCCCTGGATCTCCAGGACGAAGTCACCCGCATGGGTGGTGACGTCAGCCATCAGAACCGCACCGAGATCGTGCCGGTGAAGCGCCGGGGCGCGCCGGGATAGACCCGGAAGGCGTTGTTCGAGCTCTCGTAGTAGGTCGCGTCGAAGATGTTCTCGACGTTGAGGCCGAAGCGCATGTTCTCGTAGCGGTAATAGGCCAGGGCATCGACCGCGATGTAGGCCGGGAGCACGAAGCCGGAGCCTGCCGCGTCCCCGGCGCGTTCGCCGACGCCGCGCACGCCGCCGCCGAGGCCAAGGCCCTTCCAGGGGCCCGCCTGCACCTCGTGCACGGCGAGCAGACTGCCCGAGTGGCGCGGGATGTTGATGAGCGGTGCGCCTATCGGCAGCACGTTGTCCTTGGTCACCTCGGCATCAGCGTAGACGTAGCCCGCCAGGATCTTGATCTCTGGGGTGATCTGGCCGGCGGCGGTCAGTTCAAAGCCCTGGCTGCGCACGCCGCCCGCTGCCAACGAGAAGCCGCTGTTGTTGGGGTCGGCCGTCAGCACGTTCTCGCGCTCGATGCGGAAGGCCGCCGCCGTCAGGCCGAGCGCGCCTCCGAACAGATCGAGCTTGGCGCCGACCTCGTAGCCGATCCCGGTCTCGGGCTCGAACGGCACAGAGCGAGCTACCGCGAAAGCGTCGGGGCCGATATTAGGCCGGAAGCTGGTGCCGACATTGGTGTAGAGCGAGAGCGCCGGCAGGGGCTGATAGACGAGGCCGGCGCGCGGCGTCGCCGCCACCCGGGATTGTTCCGTCTGCGTCGCCGTCGTGCGCTCAAGGAAGGACTGCTCGAAGAAGTCGAAGCGCACGCCGAGCAAGGCCTTCCACTCAGGGCTCAGCGCGATCTGGTCCTGGGCGTAAAGGCCGGTGTTGGTGACCCGCTCCAGGTTGTTGCGCCGGATGGTGAGCGGCGGGAGGGCCTGGCCGTAGCGCGGATCGTAGATGTCGAGGCTGTAGGGGCTCTGGCGGAAGTTCGAGCGGTCGTAGACCACGCGGCTGTCGGTGCTCTCGCGCTCGAAGCCGAGAAGCAGGGTATGACCGAGATCGCCGGTGGCGAAGCGCCCCACCACCTCGGCCTGACCGATGGCGGTATCCCAGCGGTAATCGCGAAAATTCCGGTCGCGCAGGACGGTGCGGTTGTCGGCGGCGAGGCCACGGACCTCCGCCGATTCCCCGACCAGCGAGCCGGTGTTGAAGTGGGTGGCCAGCCGCATCTGCCAATCGGCGTTGAAGCGATGCTCGACGCGCACCTGCATGGTGTCCGAACTCTGGTCGGTGCTCTGCCCCGGCTCGCCGAGGAAGCGGGAGATCGGCAGGAAGCCGAGTTGCTTGTTGATCGCGATCACGCCCCGGTCGACCACGATGCGGTTGCGCAGGAACTCGGTCTCGACGGTAATTTTCGTGTCCGGCGTGATCTGCCAGCTCACGACGGGAGCTACGAGGAGCCGGTCGCCATCCACGAAATCGCGGAAGCTGTTCTGGCGTCCGCCCGCGAAGTTGAAGCGGTAGAGGAGCGTGCCGTCCTCGTTGAGTGCGCCGCCGGCATCCACCGTGCCGCGGAACTGCTCGAACGAGCCCCACAGGCCGCCCATCTCGACGAAGCGCTCGGCGGTCGGCTGCTTGGTGACGAAGTTGACGAGGCCGCCCGGGTCGCTGCGCCCGAACAGGCCGCCGCCGGGACCCTTCAGGACCTCGATCCGCTCGACGTTCTGGGTGTCGGGCGGCGGCGGCGAGCCCCGGTTGATCGGGAAGCCGTTGCGGTAGAGTTCCGAGGTCGTCGTGCCGCGGATGGCGTAGCTGAACACCGTCAGGCCGCCGAAATTGTTCTGCTGGGCGACGCCGGGCGTGTAGTTGAAGACGCGGTCGACGCGGGTGGCAGCGAGATCCGTGATGACCTCGCGTGGCGCGACGGTGACGACCTGGGGCACGTCGCGCTGAGGCGTGTCGGTCTTCGTGCTGCTCACCGCCCGGTCGGCCCGGTAACTCGGGGTCGGACCGATCAGGCCGATACCTGGGTTGGGACCAGCACCAGCGACGGTCGGGGCACCTCTGCCATCCCCTTCCACGGAGAGCTCCTCCAGCGTGACGGCCTCCTGCGCCCGTGCCTCCAAGGTGGGTGAAACCGTCGAGAGGATCGCGGCAAGGGCGCAACGCGATCCCCGGCGTTCGGGTCTCCAGCGGCGCTTGGTGGATGCGGGCGGGTTCGGGATCGGGGCCGTCGCGGTGGGCAGGCTCGGACGAAGGGGCACCGGTGCGCTCAAGGTTGTCGAGCGACGGCCGAGCGGGTGCCCTCACAGGATCGGCCGCGTCAGCAGCCGAGCCCGCTCATGCGCTCCGCCGGGACACCCCGCCCGAGAGACGTATCGTGGTGCAAGGCAGGTCTCCTGGCTCGCGGGTCATTGCCCTCGCCTCAGCCTTCCCGGTGCGACGCACCAGTGACCATGAACGGAAAGGGCTCGCCGCTGACAGTTGCGGGGGCAGCTTCGGAAGCACTCTTGCGAGCACCCCGAATTCCCTCTTAGCCCGCGAGCCGACGGCCCGCAGGAACCTTGACGGTCAGACATTCGCTGGGCGCCGCCGCATAGTCAATCGAGGGAACGCCATTTTCCGCAACATTGTAACATTGCATCGGCATGGTTCCGGATGGTTGTGCGTCGTCAGATGATTTGGGACGGTCTGCGGTGTTCAGGAGCGGAGGCTCTGGTCCATCTGGGGTGAGAGGTTAGGCAGCCTGTGCCTGGTGGTGCAACTGGCCGATGCCCGATGGCCTCCACGATAGGCTGCTTAAGAACGTCTTCCGATCGAAAGCAGCCGGACCGCATTTCACCCGTCCCGGTCATAGACCGGACCGGCGGATCTCGACCCAACCCAGTCGTTCAAGCGCCTTCGTGCGGCTCCCGTAAGCGGACGTGTAATCCACCTCTACTCTATCAGGGATGCGCCCTTTGCAAATACACAGTCAGCTCTCGCGGTGTCTCAATTTCGACGTTCAAATTCTTCGTCGCGGGTGAGCGAGGTCATGTCGCGCCTGCCTGTCATTGCGCCAGCGTACGCAGCTCCCCGCGGGCGAGTCCGATGAGGGTCCGGGCGAGCAGCCATCCGATCACCGCCGTCGCGAGCGCGAGCAGGCAGACGGCGAGGAGGTCGATCGCCGGGCCCGGCCGCGCCGTCGCGATCCGCAGGGCCGCGACGGATGCTGCGGCGAGGGGGAAGCTCACGCCCCACCACGACACGCGGAACGGGCAGCTCCACTCGAAGCGGGCGATATGGTCAAGGCATGAGAAAGCTCCGGGATGCCTGCGGTTGTTGAGATACCGCCGACATTCCGGAGCTCGGGCGCGCCAAACCCTCGAGCGAAGGCCGGCACGCTTTCAGAAAATTCGGGAGTCATCGGTCGGGCGATGGCCGGAGCCACCGTCCGATGACGGCTCCGTTCAGCGCGTGGCGACGGTCTTGGGCAGCTTGAAGGCCCAGAAGCTTCCACCCTGGTTGATTCCGGCGGTGGATTTCGCCACTTCGCCACCCCACAGCGGCACGGCCCCGCCCCAGCCGGCGGCGACGCCGACCCATTGCTCCCCGTCCTGCTCCCAGGTGATCGGCGACGCGACGACGCCGGTGCCGACCTGGAACTTCCAGACTTCCTCACCGGTCTTGGCGTCGAAGGCCTTCAGGAAGCCCTCCGGGGTTCCCGTGAAGACGAGGTTGCCCGCCGTGGTCAGCACGCCGGCCCAGAGCGGCGCCTTGTTCTTGTATTCCCACACCGTCTTGCCGGAGGCCGGGTCGATGGCCTTGAGCGAGCCGATATGATCCTCGAAGACCGGCTTGATCGTGAAGCCAGCGCCGAGATATGCCGCGCCCTTCTTGTACGAGACCGGCTCGTTCCAGATGTCCATGCCCCACTCGTTCGATGGAACGTAGAACAGCTTGGTGTCGGGACTGTAGGCGACCGGCATCCAATTCTTGCCACCGAGGAAGCTTGGCACCGCGAAGACGGACTTGCCCTTCTTGCCGTCCTCGGACTTTGCCGGGTCGCCCGGGCGGAAGGCGTCGTCGTAGATCGGGCGGCCCTTCTCGTCGATGCCCTTCGCCCAGTTGATCTTGTTCACGAACGGGGTAGCCGAGATGAACTTCCCGTTGGTCCGGTCGAGGACGTAGAAGAAGCCGTTCCGGTCGGCGGTGCCGCCGGCCTTCACGGTCTTGCCGTCCTTCTGCATGTCGAACGGCACGAACTCGTTGACGCCGTCGAAGTCCCAGCCGTCATGCGGTGTGGTCTGGAAGCCCCACACGATCTCGCCGTTGTCCGGATTGATGGCGAGCCGCGAGGCGGTCCATTTGTTGTCGCCCGGGCGCAGCGCCGAGTTCCAGGGGCCGGGGTTGCCGGTGCCGAAATAGACGAGGTTGCTCTCGGGATCGTAGGTGCCGCCGAGCCAGGTCGCGCCGCCGCCGAACTTCCAGGTGTCGCCCGGCCAAGTCTCGTTGACCTGGCCGGTCATGGTCGAGGGCTTGCCGTTGAGTTCGCCCATGTGACCCTCGATGACGGGCCGCTTCCACACCACTTCGCCGGTCTCGGCATCGCGCGCCTCGACCCGGCCGATGACGCCGAACTCGCCGCCGGACACGCCCGTGATGATCTTGCCCTTCACGATGATCGGCGCGGCGGTGTAGCTGTAGCCAGCCTTGAAGTCGTCGATGTCCTTGCGCCAGACCACCTTGCCGGTCTTCTGGTCGAGCGCCACGAGCTTGGCGTCGAGGGTACCGAAATAGACCTTGTCCTTATAAAGAGCGGCACCGCGGTTCACCACGTCGCAACAGGGCAGGATGCCCTCCGGCAGGCGGGCGTTGTATTCCCACAGCTTGTCGCCGGTGCGCGAGTCGATGGCGTACATGCGCGAATACGATCCGGTGACGTAGAGCACGCCGTCCTTGACCAGCGCCTGGCTCTCCTGGCCACGCTGCTTCTCGCCACCGAACGAGAAGGAATAGGCCGGCACCAGGCCCTTGATGTTGTCGCGATTGAGCGTCTTGAGAGGGCTGAAGCGCTGGGCCTGCGGCCCGAGACCGTAGGTAACGACGTCGCCAGTGGTCTTCGCGTCGTTGAGGATGTCCTGTTCGGTGACTTCGGCGAGTGCCGGCAAGGTCAGGTTGACGCAAAGGGCAGTGACGCCCACCGCCGCCAGGAACTGGTCGCGTATTCTCATGGCATTTCCTCCGCTCAAGGCCGGGCCCGGTTCTCCGTGACCCACTGGGTTTCGCCGTCTCGATGTGTTGGGAAGGCGCCCCTTGATGTCGAAGCTAGAGAAGTTCTCAGAGGATTCTTATTGGCCATTGGTCGAATAGCCGTCGGGTGCCGGGACTGAGGATGAGGTCTTGGCTTTCGGTCCTCGACGATGCTCGGTCGGCTCAATAGCCTTGCGGCGCGGAGTAGGTGACGCCGTAGGCGTCGCAGATCGCCTTGAGGCGCCCCTCGGTCGCCAAGGCCGCCAGAGCATCGCCCACCGCGTAGGCGAGGTCGCGAGAATCGCTGCGGACCGCCCCGCCCAGATCCCATCGGGTCCGGACGATGCCCGGCATGGGCACCTCGACCACGGGATTGTTCTCCCGCGAGGCGCCGGCGCCCGAGAGCGCTGCCTCGATGCCGGCGCGCGTGCCAGCAAGGATTGGCGCCTCGCCCGCGAGATACGCTTTCGCCGCCTCGTCGAAGCTGCGGTAGTGCTTCACGCCGGCGCGATACCGCCCGCCCTCGGCGTTCATCACGAGGCTGTCGGACGCGCTCATCCCCTCGACGGCGACGGCATGGCCTTCCAAGTCGCGCACACCCTCGAATCCCTCGATCCGGTCACGATGATAGGCGAAGGCGAGGCGCTGCTCGAAATACGGCGTCGTCAGGAAAATCTGCTCGTTGCGCGTGGCCAGCACCCGGTCGTGAGGCACATGCAGCATCAGGTCGGCCAGGGGTGTGCCTGCGAGGTCGCCGCGCCACAGATTGAGACGGAAATCGCCGTCGACGGTCTCGCCTGCATCCACCACACGCAGATCGAGGCGCAGCTTCAGGCGATCGGCGATGGCGCGGGCGAGGTCCACATCGATACCGCGGGGGGCGGCTTCGCCCTCCCCCGAGAACGGCACGTTGTCGCCGTAGACGGCGACCCTGAGAACGCCCGAGGCCGTCACCTCGTCGAGGGGCCGCGCGATTGCCGGCCGCCCGGTGGCCAGGCAGGTCGCGCTGAAGAGGGCGGCCAGGACGAGGTGGCGCGTCCGGGCGAACGGATCAGCGAGACGCCGCATCGCAGGATACCCTCTCATTCCTCGTGCTTCGATTCGATATAGGTGCGGATCGCCCACAGGGCCTCTTGTGAGAGCACGCCTTCGAAGGCCGGCATCTTCGTCATGCCATTGATGATCGCGCCGTGACGCACGCGCTCGACGAAGTATTCATCGCCTTCCTTGCCAACCGGAAGGTAGCGCAGATCGGGTGCCAGGCCGCCGGAGATGACCTGGAGACCGTGGCAGCGGGCGCAGTTCTGATTGAAGCCCGAATCGCCGATGGCGATCGCCTTGGCGTTGCCCCGATATGGATTCTCCTCCTTCCAGCCTTCCCCGAGGGGCGCGAGGCCTGCGGTGTCGACGGGTTGCGGCTGGACGTCGCCGTGACCGAAGGCCATGGACGCGGACAGAGCGAGACCGAGGGCGAGGAGCCCCCCGCCCAGGATGACAGGCTTCATCGTCGTTCCTCCCGTTATTATTGGAAACGGGTAGCAAGCGCCCTGAGCCGAACCCATTGTGCTTTGGTACAGGTCAGCATCGAAATCCCGCACCCGCCCCGTTGCACTTTGGTCCAATACCGGCCGCGGCAGTGCCGCCGCTATCCTGCCGCCAAAGAACGAACAGGGCGGGAGGGCCGATGCAGGGTCGGCGCTGGAAGCGGGATGGCGCGGGCCGTGGCCGCCCGCGTCCCCATCGTGCCGCGCGGATCGCAGCGGCGGTGGTATCCGGCCTGATGCTAGCGGGCGCGATAGCGATGCCCGGCGGTACGCGCGCGTCGGCCGCCGGCGAGGCGCTGACGATCCACTACCTCGAACGGCGTATCGAGCGCTCCGCCCCCCTCAATAATGAAGATCCGATCCCCGACGACGAAGGTCTGAAGGGGGCGGACCTCGGTTTGAGGGACTCGAACGCCACCGGTCGCTTCGTCGGACTGGGTTTCACGCTCGAATCCCGGATCGTCGCGCCGGAGGAGGATCTCCGGCACGTGTTCAGGAGCCTCGGACACGGTCCGGTCCGGTTCGTCGTGCTGAACGCGCCGGCCGACGACGTCCTGGCGCTGACCGACCTGCCCGAGGCCCGAGGAACCGTCTTCCTGAATATCGGGGCGCCCGATACCCGCCTGCGGGATGCCGACTGCCGGGCCCGGCTGCTGCATGTCCTGCCCTCGCGGGCGATGCTTGCCGATGCCCTGGTTCAGTTCCTGGCCTTCAAGCGGTGGGCCCGCATCCTGCTGTTGTCCGGCCCGGCGCCGGCCGATGCCCTCTACGCCGAAGCGCTGCGGCGGAGCGCGAAGAAGTTCGGGTTGCGGATCGTCGCCGAGTCGCGCTTCGATCCGGAGGGCGGCGACACACGGGACACGGCGCTGCGTGAGTTCGTGATTCCCACCCGTGGTCCCGAGCACGACGTGGTCGCGGTGGCCGACGAGGCGGGGGCATTCGGCACGAACCTCCTCTACAACACGGCATCGCCCCGCCCCGTCGTCGGCACGCAGGGGCTCACCCCCGCTGCCTGGGGGCGACCGGTGGAGGCCTGGGCGGCGGTCCAACTCCAGGGGCGCTTCCGCCGGCTCGCCGGGCGGGCGATGCGCCCGGTGGACTATGCCGGTTGGATGGCCGTGCACGCGCTCGGCGAAGCGGCGGTGCAGGTGCGCAGCACCGATCCCGACAGGGTCGCGGCGTTGGTCCTCGCACCCACATTCGAGGTCGGCGGCTTCAAGGGGCGGCCCCTGAGCTTCCGTGCCTGGAATGGGCAGCTGCGCCAGCCGGTGTTCCTGATCGGCCCCGGTGCGGTCACGGCCGTTGCGCCGATCGAGGGGTTTCTGCACCACCGCACCGAACTCGATACCCTCGGCCTCGACGAGCCCGAGAGCGTGTGCCGGACCTTCCGGAAGGCAGGCTGATGCGACCGCACATATCGGCTCCGCACCGCCCGCACCGACATCCGAAGGCGAAGGCCATGGCTCGCACCGCGTGTCTCGCCAGCCTTCTCTGCCTTGCCGGCGCGCTCCTGGCGTTGCCTGTTCTGGGCCAGGAGGTCTTTGTCTCGAACGAGCGCGACAATACCGTTTCGGTGATCGACGGCGGCTCCCTGGAGGTGGTCCGCACCTTCCCCGTAGGCCGGCGCCCGCGCGGTCTGACCTTCTCCCGCGACGGGCGCACCCTCTACATCTGCGCCAGCGATTCGGATGCCGTGCAGGTCATCGACCCCGACACGGGCGCGGTGCGGCACAACCTTCCCTCGGGCGAGGACCCCGAGCAGTTCGCCCTCGCGCCGGACGACCGCACGCTGTTCATCGCCAATGAGGAGAACGCCACCACCACTGTGGTCGATGCGCAGGCGCGCAAGGTCCTCGCCCAGATCGATGTCGGCATCGAGCCGGAGGGCATGGCGGTGAGCCCTGACGGAAAGCTCGCGGTCACCACATCCGAGACGACCAACATGGTGCATTGGATCGATGTCGCGACGCTTTCGGCGTTCGATGCGACGCCGGTGGGCCAGCGCCCGCGTGCCGCCGCCTTCTCGGCGGACGGGCGGATGCTGTGGGTCTCCTCGGAGATCGGCGGCACGGTGGCGGTGATCGACGTGGCCACCCGCCGGGTCGTCGAGACGGTGGGGTTCGGCGTGAAGGGCATCGCCGAGGACCGCCTTCAGCCCGTGGGCATCACCCTGACGCGGGACGGACGTTTCGCCTTCGTGGCGCTCGGCCCCTCCGACCGGGTCGCGGTGATCGACGCGAAGACCTACCGGGTCGTGAACTACATCCTGGTCGGACGCCGGGTCTGGCAACTCGCGATGACGCCGGACGAGTCACGCATGTTCACCACGAACGGGGTGTCGGGGGACGTGACGGTGATTGACCTGGCGACGCAACGCCCGATCCGCAGCGTCAAGGTCGGCCGGTTCCCCTGGGGCGTGGCGGTCCGGCCGGCACCGGCCGGCCCCTCAGGCACCACGCCATGACCGCGGCGCAGGTTCGCCCACGGATCACGCCGGTCTTTGCCGGATCATGGACGCGCCATCTCCTCCTCGTTCTCCTCGCGGCCCTGTGGGGAGGCCATCCCGCCATGGCGGGCACGCTCGATCGGGGGGGCATTGAGCGGTACTTTCCGGCTCCGCTCGTGGTGGGCGAGCGCGACGGGGCTTTGCCGGTCTGGCCCATCCTGAAACAGGAGGCCGGCCGCTACGAGATCTTCGCCTACGCTTTCGAATCTATCGACCTCGCACCGATCCCAGGCTTCGGGGGGACGCCCCCCGACCTCCTCGTGGCGCTCGCCCCCGATGGCACCTTCCGCGATGTGAAGGTCGTATCCCACCACGAGCCCGTCTTCCTGGAGGGCCTCGGCTCGGAACCGCTCTTCGCCTTCGTCGACCAATATGTGGGCTTGTCGGCCCGCAGGTCGATCCGGGTCGGCAGGCCGAACGCGCGGGGGGGCGGGGCCTCGGCAGAGACCACCGTGGACGGGATCTCCATGGCCACCGCCTCGAC
This sequence comes from Methylobacterium sp. Leaf88, assembly GCF_001422795.1. NCBI lineage: Bacteria > Pseudomonadati > Pseudomonadota > Alphaproteobacteria > Hyphomicrobiales > Methylobacteriaceae > Methylobacterium > Methylobacterium sp. Leaf88. The sequence goes on from NZ_LMMK01000022.1 coordinate 190,951, forward strand.
GCGCGTGATCAACGAATCGATCCTCGGTGCGTCCCTGGCCGTCGCGCGCGCCAAGCTGGGCTTCGGCGCTGCGAACGTCGGCCTGAAGGTCGAAGCCCAGCCGGATGCCAACGAATCCCTGAGCGTGGCCGACCTCGTCGCACGGGGCTGGGTGCGCCACCTCACCGTGACCCGCGGACAGGCCGAGGACGCTTTCCGGGATGCGGGCCTGGAACCCATCGACAGCGGCCCGGGCGACCGACCGCTCACCGATCTCACCTTCGCCTATCTCAACGTGCCGGCGATCGGCCGTAGCCTCCTCGGTTCGGACCGCTTCGCCGCGCTCATGCGCGAACTCGGCCCCGGCGACCATGCGGTGATGGTGGTGAGCCACGGCTCCGAGAATCCCCTCGGCGAGGATTTCGTGCTGGGTTCGATCCCCGAACGCCTCGCCGTGATGCAGGGCGGTCTGGCGGTGAACGCGCGGGACATGGCGATCGAGCGGCGCGGGGCCGCCCCTGGTCTGCCCGATGGGCCCTGGACGATCCTGCGGATCACCGGGGCCGCAGGCTTCGATCCCTCCGCGCCCTGGACGCTGAAGGCCAAGCTCATCCGAGAACGCGGGCAGATCCTGTCCGAGAAGATCGTCCGTGAGTTCTCCGCCGATTACACCCTCCCCGCCACGTTGTTCACCCGCGAGGCGGCGGAAGCGGGTCCGAGCTGGCTCGATCCGTGGCGAGCGCGCGGACCCGAACTCGGCGTCATCGCCCTGGCGTTGGCCGGGCTCGTGCCGGTGCTCGCGTTCCGGCGCATGCTCGTGGTCGACCGCCGCCGCTTCGCGATCTTCCGCCTCGGCTTCCTTGCCTTCACCCTCGGTTTCGTCGGCTGGTACGCCCAGGCGCAGCTCTCCGTCGTCACGCTGGTCGGCCTGGTGCGCGCCGCCACCGTGACCCACGATCTAGCCTTCCTCCTCTACGACCCACCCTCGCTGCTGCTCTGGGCCTTCGTCGTCCCGACCCTCGTGGTCTGGGGGCGGGGCACGTTCTGCGGCTGGCTCTGCCCCTTCGGCGCACTGCAGGAATTCACCGCCTGGCTCGCCAAGCCCCTGCGCATCCGGCCGATCGCGGTACCGCCCCGGCTCGATCTCTGGTTGCGACAGGCGAAGTACGGGCTCCTCGCCGGCATCCTCGTCGCCGCCGCCACCGGCTCGCCCCTCGCGGATACGTTTGCCGAGGCGGAGCCGTTCAAGACCGCCATCACCCTCTACTTCGTGCGGGCCTGGCCATTCGTGGCCTACGCGGTCGGCCTGCTGGTGCTCAACCTCTTCGTCTACAAAGGTTTCTGCCGCTACCTCTGTCCGCTCGGCGCCGGGCTCGCGATCCTCGGGCGCCTGCGCGTCCTCGACTGGATTCCGCGTCGGGCGGAATGCGGCAGCCCGTGCCAGCTCTGCAAGGTGCGCTGCCGCTACGGAGCCATCGCGCCGTCCGGCCGGATCGACTACCCCGAGTGCTTTCAATGCATGGATTGCGTGACGATCATCCAGGACCCGCAGCAATGCGTGCCGCAGGTGGTGGCCGCCAAGCGCGGGCGGCGGATCGCCCCCCAGCAGGCACCGGCGGAATGACGGCCATCCTGCGCCCGGCCCGGCGCCGCCTCCTCGTCGGGGGCACCGGCCTCGCTACGGCCGCACTCGGCGGCGTGGTCGCGTTCCGCGCGATGGCCGGCGCGCAGGGCCTCACGACGCGAACCCGCACGGGCCTCGCCTTCGGCACCACCGTCGCCCTCACCGTGGCCGGGCCCGAACCGTCCGCCCTCGACGCGGCCCTCTCCGACGGGTTCGCGGAGATCCGCAGTGTCGAGGACGCCGCGAGCCTGTTCCGGGCAACCAGCGCCCTGAATCGCCTCAATCGCTCCGGCCACCTCGAGACGCCGCCCGCACACCTGACCACGCTCCTGCGCTTCGCCCTCGACCTTGCGGCGGGGACCGGCGGCGCCTTTGATCCGACCGTGCAGCCATTCTGGCCGCTCTGGGCGCAGGCCGCCGCGCGGGGTGAACGTCCGGACCCGGCCTCCCTTCGCCGGGCGGCCGCCCGGATCGGCTGGCGCAAGGTCTCCCTCACGCCCGAGCGCATCCTTCTGGAGCCCGGCACCGCAGTGACGCTGAATGCCCTGGTCCAGGGCTACGCTGCCGACCGGGTTATGGCATCCCTGCATACGCGTGGGATTACGGATGCCTTCGTGGATACCGGCGAGTTCGGCGCCGCGGGAACGCACCCGGACGGTACGCCCTGGCGCCTCGGCATCGCCGATCCGCGGGCGCCGGATAACCTCGCCGCCGTGATCGAACCGTTCACGGGCTTCGCCGCAACCTCGGGAGACTACAGCATGAGCTTCTCGCCGGACCGCGTCGACCACCACATCTTCGACCCCGCGACCGGGCGTTCTCCTGCAGGCCTGGCTTCGGTGACTGTCACCGCCCCGACTGGGCTTCTGGCCGACGGCCTGTCCACCAGCTGCATGGTCCTCGGTACAGCACCCGGTCGCGACCTCGTTGCGCGGCATCCGGGCTGCACGGTGCGCTTCATCGACAAGACCTGAATCGATAGCAACCGAACGATGCCCCGGCTTCCCCCCGCTCCGAAATTCGACATCCACGTCCCGGTCGGCGGGGTCAGCGAGCCGCCCGGACAGCAATCCCGACAACGCTCTGAACGGCCCTGGTGGCGGTCGGGTCTGCTGGCACCCACACGAGCTCCGGCGCGACGCTGGCGTGCGCGATCCGCGGCGTTTCTGTTCGTCTGCAGCACGACCGCGGCAGTCAGGGCCGAACCGCCGGTCGCGGTCGCGCTCATCGTCTCCGTGGATGTGTCGCAATCGGTCGACGCGGCGCGCTTCGGGCTGCAGATGGAGGGAATTGCCGAGGCCCTGGAAGATCCCGGCGTTGTTGCAGCGATGACCGCGCGGCCAGGAGGAACGCTCTTCGCCATGGTGACCTGGGCCGATCGGGCCAGCCTAGCTGTTGGATGGCGGCGGATCGCGAGCCGCGCCGATGCGGTCGCCGCAGCGGCGCAGGTCCGGGCGACCCCCCGCCAGACCGGTGAATTCACCTGCCTGGCTCAGATGTTCCGCACGATCGCCGGGAGCGTGATTCCCGCCATGCCGATCCCCGCCGAGCGCATCGTCGTCGACGTCTCGGGCGACGGCATCGACAATTGCACGGACACGGACGACCTTGCCACCGAGCAGGCCGCCGTCCTCGCCTCGGGCGCCACCATCAATGGCCTGCCGATCCTCGTTCCGGGCGAGAACGATGTCGTGGGCGCCGGCGCATACAGGGCCCCAGGGTACGGCCTCCGGGCGACGCCGCTGCCTCAGGAGCATATCGGCCTCCAGCAATGGTTCGAGGCGCACGTCGTCGCTGGACCGAACGCGTTCTTGCTCACCGCGAAAGGCTATGGCGATTTTTCCAGGGCCATACGCCGCAAATTCATGACGGAAATCAGTTCGTATCGATAGGCATTTTTGCCCTTGAGTGGTGCTTCTGTTGTCAAACCTCCGACCTGGCGCCGACTGACAGAATCCACAGATTCGGTGGTTAACAGACGCTCCAGATCGGTTGCAGAGAGCACGGTGCTGAGCAAGCGGCAGATTTCTGCTCATGGTGCAAAGCCGTCTTGCGCCGCAACTCATGGGAACGTCCGGTTTGTTGGCGCCGCTTCCCAATAGCGGACCGGCTGAAATCCACCCATCCCAGTCGTGGAACAGGCCGGCAAGTGTCGACCCAACATCGTCATAGCGAGGGGTCCGGCCCTTGCCCGGAAGCGGAAAATCGCCGCGCTGTTCGATGAGGGAATGCTCGTCACACGGTCATCCGACGTGAGACAGCGACTGATCCGCCCCCATTGAAGTGGTCCGCCCTTTGGTATGGCTTTTGAGCCTGGAGGACGGAC
>NZ_LMMK01000023.1:0-157 GCF_001422795.1 Methylobacterium sp. Leaf88
AGATGCTCGTGAAGCTCTTGGCCGCTCACGTGGCGGCTATGGCACCAAGGCTTGCGTGATCGCCGACGGACAGGGCCGCGCCATCGCCTTCCGTCTGGCGCCCGGTCAGGCCCATGAACTGCCCCATGCGGTTCCGCTGCTCGACCAGCTTCCGGGT
>NZ_LMMK01000023.1:290-12161 GCF_001422795.1 Methylobacterium sp. Leaf88
GGCTGACGACACCGCTGAGACGAACTTGGGGCAGTAATGACCTGTGGTCTTTTCGGCCTATTGCGGGATGCTCCTACCGAGTCTGTGGGTGAGGGCTCGGCGCCCTCACGCCGAGCCCAAAAGCAGACCATCTCGCATCCACGCAACTCTCACGTTCATGGCTTGAACGATCTGCCGTTCCGTTCTATACGTGAACGTATGACGAAGCTTCCTTCCCTCCAGCGCCAGTCGTTCTCGGTAAGCGAGGCCGAACAAATGACCGGCCGGTCGCCGCAGAGCCAGCGGCATGATCGCCGCCTCGGTTTCACGGAGCCGTTGGATGGAGGCAAGGCACGCTACAACGTGTTCAAGCTCGCAGAGATGCTGGTCCTCCAGACGCTCGTGAACCGCGGTATCAAAGTAGAAGACGCCGCGGGCGTGGCACGCGACGCTGCCCAACAGGTGGCATGGTGGGCGCTCTCACAGCCAGGCAAAATCATTGACCCCACCGGGAAGCTGGAAGCAGTGTGTCAAAGGCTCGACGTTGCCCCCGTCGCGCTGATCATTTCGAGCCCGCTCGGCGGATTTGATTACTTCCGCTACTGCATCATGTGGCCAAATAAACCGTGGACCTTCTGCGACGAGATTGAGAAGGCTTTAGCTGACGCTCGAGCTACACCGGGCCTCCTTCATGGCAACGAGATCTGCTCGACTGACGCTACGACTGCCGGCGCGATGATCCTCTTGGATCTAGAGGCTATTGGGCAGCTTTTAGCATCTCGGACAGAGAGACCCTTCATCGTTGGGGCTGAGAGGGCCGAATGATGGCACAGCGCCAGATCACACTCACTCAAGCTGCTATCTCCCGTGCCGTAAAAGGCGCTCAGGCGGCCGGCTTTAAGGTCGGAAGAGTCGAGATCAACCCACGCCTCGGCACCATCGTGATCGTTGGCCCTCGAGAGGGTGGCCAGGGCGAGTCCCTGGTCATCGGTGCTGAGACCGAAGAGGGTAGGGCGCCCTCGAACGATTTCGACGAGTAGCCAATGCCGCGCGCCCGCAACCCCTACCCCGGCGCATCGCCCTATCAGGATCGGCACGGAAAGGTGCGTTGGCGCTACCGTGCGAAGGGCCGGAAGGCCGTTCCGCTGCCGTCCGGTGGTCCAGGGTCTGACGGCTTTCGGGTGTCCTATGAGGCAGCTGTTGCAAGCCGCCCACCCGTTGCGGAATCTCGTTCGGCTGCTGGTACTTTCGACGCCCTAATCGCGGCCTTCTATGGCTCGGCCGCATGGACGAACCCGCATAAGATCGTCGACAGCACCCGCGCCACCTACCGCGGCATCCTTGAGCGTTTCAGGGCAGAGCACGGGTCCAAAAGAGTCGCGCATCTGCGGACCAAGGACATCCGCCGGTTCATGGATCAGAAGGCGGAAACGCCGGCTGCCGCCAACAACATGCTGCGTATGCTTCGGACGCTGATGGCGTTCGCTGTCGAGCGGGAAGTGGTCGACACAAACCCGGCTCTCGGCATCAAGCCGCTCCGGATGAACCCGGAGGGGTTTCACACATGGACGGATGCTGAGCTCGACCAGTTCAGGTCGGTGCATCCGATCGGGTCGCGAGCGCGGCTTGCCTTCGCGCTCATGCTCTCTCTCGGGCAGCGAGGCAGATCCGACGTCACCCGGTTGGGCCGCCAGCACGTCCGAGACGGCCGGATCATCTTCAAGCAGAGGAAGACCCAGCGCGGCGGAAGCGAGCTCAGCATCGCCATCGACGACGAATTGGCGGATGCGATTGCCGCCATGCCCGCCACGAACCTCACGTTCCTTGTGACCCGCGACGGTGCAGCCTTCACGCCTGCGGGGTTCGGAAATTGGTTCGGAGACATGGTCCGGGCCGCAGGCCTTCCGAAGCGCTGCGTTGCCCATGGCCTGCGAAAGGCTGCGGCCCGGCAGTTGGCCGAGACCGGTGCGACAGAACGCGAGATCATGGCTGTCACCGGTCACCGCACCTCGAAAGAGGTGAGCCGGTACACCCGAGCCGCGTCTCAGCCGCTTCTCGCGGATGCTGCCCAGGCGAAGCGTGCCAGGGCAAAACGCGAACAAACATTGGCGAACCAGGGTGATGAGTTCGCCAATACCATACCTAACCCACTGAAAACAAAGGTGAATTAGATGCGCATGGCGGAAGGGGTGGGACATTCCACGCCAACCCATTAACCTTTTTTATTTCAATAACTTAGGCGACGCGCAGAGATGCCCCTGTAGCGTGAAACTGTAGCATAAGCAGACAGCTAGGCGAGTTGGGCGGAGCGCCTGGGAATCGAATGCTGGAGAACTGCATAGTGAGCGGTGAGCTGCCTCCCACAGTGAGAAACCGCCAACCATGGACGAGGCTCAACCTCAGACCACGATTGACGGTCAACTCCTGATACAGTCGGAGGCCTCATAAGGTCGCCAACGGGTGTTCCCTAAATCCTAGGTACTGTTCTCAAACTAACAGGAACGCTCCAGCGTCAGGAGCGTAGAAAGCGATTCCTTCGAACCTGTAGTCACCTCCGGCGCTAGATACGATATTTCGCTCGTTTTCCGAGACGGTGAAGAAGTGTCCACCAGTCTTGGTATTGTAGAAGCGATACACAGCGTCGGTGCTGCTACCTTGATCTGCCTCGAATTCGTAAAATCCGATACCTTCGGGCCTGTAATCTGGGGCGGTTTGTATAACTTGGTCCCGCTCAAACTCGGAGGTGGTGAAGAAATGACCACCGGTTTTTGTGTTGAAGAAGCGATAGACCTCCTCGGCCCCCGCAACGGATTTGGCTTCAAGCGCACCGAAGCCTATGCCCTCAGCTCTGTACACAGGGTCACTTGTCTGAACGATGTTGCGCTCGTTTTCCGAGACTGTGAAGAAATGCCCCCCCGTATTGGTGTTGAAAAAGCGATACACTTCTTCCGCTTGAACCGAAGCAGTCTTGATGTTGACAGACGTCTGGCCGGCAAATCCAGCGTTCCCAGCTTCATCGGTGTAACTCGCAGCTGCCACGGAAATGGTACTGCTTCCCTTGAAGTTGGCATTTGGTGTGAAAACGCCTGTAAAGGTATCATCATCGACTTGAGTGAAGGCGCCCAAGGCACCCTGACCAACGGCGACATCGCTAGCTGTGAAGCCAACGACCTTCTCACTAAATTGGAATGTTACGTTTGCCGTCTCTCCTGGGGTAAGATCGGCATCGCTCACTGACACCGTTACAGCTGGCGCAGTGGAGTCTGCATCGACTCGAAGACGAACTGCCTGCACGCCACCCCCACTGGGATCAGCAGTTTGACCGCCGGTATCAACTTGACCGCTGAGATCATCGAAGGTCGCAAGGATTACGCCGTTTGAACCAGTCGTGAGATCAACATTAAATTGATTGCCAGACGTGACCGTGTTTACGAGGAGGTCTCCTCCGAGCTTGAAGCCATCAGCGGCGAAGGCTTGAGCCTTGATTGCGGTCCCTAACGCATCCAGCCTTCCAGCGGAGTCTGCCAACCCGCTCGCATCGGTCCAACCTACGACAAACCCCCCATTGGGTCCGGCAGTGATGGAGGGTTGAGATTGATCGCCTGCAGTCGCGGTATTGACCAGGATATCGTTCTGACCGTTGACCGCTAACGGTGTGCCCGCTGAATCAAAAATTCGGACCTTGATTGCGGTACCGCTGGTATCAAAGGCACCGTTTACGTCCGCACGCGTGCTGTCATCTCTCCATGCAACGGCGAAATTTCCGTTGCTAAGAGCCGCGATGGCAACCTGATCTTGGTTCCCAGTTCGGATGAAATTCAGTGCATTATCAGCGGTACCAATCTCATTCCCGAGTTTAGCCCCAGTCTGCCCGTCGAACACCTGGGCGTGGATTCCGGCGCCACTTACATCGGCGCCAACCCAAGCTATGACAAAATTGTTGTTCGTCAGCCCAGCAACAACCGGTGCGGTAGTAAAGGCAAATAAGTTGCCCTGAGTATCAACTCGAAACGGGACGCCGATAGGTGTTTGTCCATCGGCTCCAATAATTTCTGCTTGGATCGTACCTTGAGTCGCATTGTGCCAAGCGACTACTGACCGACCATTCGAAAGAGCTGCAACGTCTGGCGCTCGCTCATTGTCGCCGCTGGCAGCTAGTAAGAAACGATTAGCATTGAGGACATCGCCATTGGCAGTAATCAAACGACCGACGATATCGAAATCATTCGCAGCAAACTGTTCCGCCCAGACCACCAAGCCTCGGTTTTGCGGTATGCTTGGATCGGCCAAATTAGCCAGCACAGCCGCCGACGGATCTGCTTCATTTATATCCAGGCGACCAAGCCCGGGGGGCGCGAGTTGGACACCGGTTGGGCGAGCATTCACAGAACTTATGAAGCGCGCCTGGATATCTTGGTTGTTAAAAGCGAAGAAATCCTCAAAGATCACGGCGCCCTGATCGTTGGAGAATAACAGCCCGACAGCGTCTCCCTGGTATCCAGTAGCCGTATCAACATTCAAGTTACCAGGCTGAGCGTTAACTTGAACCTGTGGCTCATTGAGGCGAATCAACCCGACCATAGCTACCGAACCTCCCATGGGCACTGAATGATTCGAAGCCCAAGCGGGAGCATACAGATTTCAAATTCACGGAATCGTCAATACTCAAATCATAAAGAAATTTGATGTTGACCACAGAGTCAGACCGGGGAGCCGGATACTTACGTAGAGCGAAATTACGGGTGAAGATACAAATTTTAGTGAGACACCGACTTTATCGGATTAAACCGGATTACCAGACGTGGCGGTTCGGTGGTCGATCTCACATGCACCAGCTGGCGCATCTAGGTGGGTGCTCAGAAGCATTCCGTGACCATAGTGGGCAATGAAGGACAGGCTCTCCTTATCACTCCAGAGGCTGCCGGGATGACCTCGTGAAGGCCATTGAGGCTAGTCGTGAGTGGCACCTCGATAGTGCGTCAGACGGGTGGCTTGGTGCCTTGGAGGGTGATGCGCAGGTGCGCGACGCAGTCCACGTAGCTCTTGCTGACGAGCCCACGAGGACGGTCCGATGGGAACAAGGCTAATTGCCAGTAGGCTAAACGCTCATAGAAAGGTCTGAAGCCAGCTTTGTTTTACCGAAAAAATCTGTGAGGGCATCGATTAATTGGCGAGTCGGGTCCCCCCCTGGTACCCCCTGCAGACGCGCGCCTGGTATCCCGCCCGGTATCGTGCCCAGGCGCACGAGAGGAAGCACAGGCGGGGGGGGGCTTCAAAACGAATGTGGAGCCCTCGAAGCTGCCAATTCCCGGCATCCTCACATCGACGCCTGCATCCCCCACGCCCTTGGCTGGGTCATTCGCTGAAGCGACCAACGCACGAGGCGTCACCCTCGGAGCACGTCAGGTACCCTCTCAATGCCTTCGTCCGCTCAGTGGTCAGTACCGTGAGACACGAGGCAATGACCATCGGCTGCATCGAACCTCCTTCGGTGCCCTGGGCTTCAAGAGCGCAGGTCTTGTCTCGGAACGGTAGCCAAGCCTTCTGTGCCTCTCGCAAACCCGCCTGAGCCTTGGAGCCAATTTGGCCCATGAGCTTGCTGTAGGCGGCATTCATTGCGGTATCGGCCCGCTTGAGGTCGGCCCCGGCGCATTGGTTTATGTCCATCTGCGTGGAGCCGGCACACTTGCTGGGCGGAGCGGCATGAGCAGGGCCGAGCACTCTCACGAGGGCAATTAACGCAAGGGCAGTGCGGATCATCGGGGGCGGTCCAATTCGAGCGGCGCGGATGCACAATGGCATACAAGGCATGCGAGAGGGGACCATGAGCACTCGTGCCGCTCGGGTCCACTCCAGCTCGGTCCTGGGCTTTGAACGTAGAGCCGTAAGAGGCCCTGTCGTCCCAATAGGGCTTGCCCCTGTGGAACGTTCCAGGTCCCTACCGTAACCGTTCCAACAAAGTGGTATTGCGTTTCGGAACGATCCATGGTTCAACGTCTTAGAACCTATTGGAACGAACCGGACCGGAACGCCCCTCATGCTCATCGGATACGCCCGCACCTCCACCTTGGAACAGGAAGCCGGCCTGGAGGCCCAAATCCGCGACCTGACGGCCCTGGGCTGTACGAAGCTGTATCAGGAGCAGGCTTCCTCCGTGGGCCCTCGCAAGGCCCTGGAGGCGGCCCTAGAGTTCGCCCGTGAAGGGGACACCATCGTGGTCACGAAGCTGGACCGGCTGGCCCGTTCGGTGACCCACCTGGGCAACATCATCGCCAGCCTGGAGGCCAAGTGCGTAGCGCTGCGCATCGTCAACCTGAGCGTGGACACCGCGACCCCCACTGGCAAGCTGATGCTGAACGTCCTTGGCGGTGTGGCTCAGTTCGAACGGGAGATGATGCTGGAGCGTCAGCGAGAGGGTATCGCCAAGGCAAAGGGGGAGGGCGCCTACAAGGGGCGGAAGCCCACCGCACGGGCCAAGGCGGACCAGATCAAGGCGCTTGCCGCGGAGGGGCTGAGCATGGCCGCCATCGCGGCGAAGCTCGGGATTGGCAAGGGGTCCGTCCATCGGGCGCTGAGCGAGGCAGCCGCGGGTGCTGTAGCTACCTCGACAGACTTATGCCACTAGGAAACTACCTGGATGAGGGTTGCCTTGCCCTCTTTGACACCGAAGATATCCAGCGTCGATTGAGTTAACGGTCCGGACGCAGACACCGTCTCATCCGTCACGTGGGCAGCACTCTTCACTGCGTCTATCGCTGCAGCGTGGTCCGCAATCCGAACCGCATAGTGCTCAAGGGCGGGAGTTCCGCCCCCAACCCGCTTGCGGTGCACTGTAATCACATGGCCGTCCGCCATCCGTTCTCTCCATCTTTGGGCTGCCGTATCTGGTCATGGCGGCTTCGATAACAAGGCCGCCATAGCCGAGACCCTCCGCGCCTCCGTCCAGGCGCTCACCATTACCGTCGTGGACAACGAGGCTCGCGTCCTGGACACGGGCCTTGCTGAACAACTCGTATCGGCAAAGGGTCCCTGCGTCGGGCGCTGAGCGCAGCCCTAGAGACCGCGTGAGGCACATCGACGTATTGCCAGCTATCAGTTCACTTCGCCTTCTCCCTCGACAGGGCTGGGAGTTACCGAAGAGACAGTGAACATGTTTGGAAAGTGGGAGATGAAGGTATCTAGCATCTTTGAGTGCAAATATGCGTAGACCTCTCTGGGGTCTTTGTCGCCCTTTCCAGCTACAAAGTAGAAATCGAGAGACACGCGCGGCTCTACTAGGACGGCTAGAGAGCCTTGATCTTTCCACTGCGCTGCGAGATGCCCGAACTCTCCGCCGGCCACTTCTTTCCAGGTAGTGATCCTGCCGGCTTTGATGGCATCCCGGAAAGCCTGCAACAAGGCATTTGGCCTGTTAGTTCGGAATTCGATCATCGGCGCGAACCCTAGGTTAGATGGGTGGGCATCGCACATCAACTCTGAAGATCATCCAAGGCTCCTCTGCCCAACAAGTTTTAATGCTGCTTTCGACACTCTCACTTCCCTCGGCTGTTCGCCCCAGAAACCCATCAGGCTACCCCGAGCGGGAGCCGGAAAGGCACACCCATGCGCAAGCACAAGGCCGTCATCACCGAGACCGTTCGCGCCTCCGTCCCGGCGCTCATCATCACCGTCTTGGATAACGAGGCGCGCGTCCTGGACACGGCCCTAGCGGAACAGCTTGGGATGGCGCGCCCCCGTGACATCCGAGCCACCATCGAGGCCAACCGCGACGAGTTGGAGAGCTTCGGGGTTCTGCGGTCCGAAACCGCGAAACCCACGGGACCGCTCGGCGGGCGCCCGTCTGTCGGCTTCTACCTGAACCGCCAGCAAGCCCTGTTGGTCTGCATCCTCTCGAAGACCGAGAAGGCCAAGGCGGTGCGAGCTGAGGTCATCCGCCGCTTCGACGCTTATGAGGAGCTGACGCGGCCCGCCTCAACCGTTGTCAGGAACCAGCGAGCCAATCAGCTTCATCAGGTTGGTGCGCGCGGTGCTGTCGTTGGACGCTAAGAAGGCCGCCAACTCAATTCGGCAGTCGCCCACGTTCTCCCGGTGCGCCCACTCCTTCTGGACGAACACCTCACCCGTGTCTGTATCTCGGGCGAGCGAGTGCCACGTCTCATCGTGGTTGCCCTTCTCATGGTAGTGAAATCGACGGGTGACTATCGCCATTTGGCCTCCGACTGGTGCTCAGAATAAGCTACAGCATGTCGCTGTGCGAGTGGGCGTTGAGCCGCGCGATTGCTGGCCGGTTGTGCCCCTATCCGCGGTTTGAACGCGGGTAGGACACGTGGTGGCTCTGAACATCATTTGCGGGGATGGCTTACCGGCGCTTTCCAGGTGATGAGCGGACCACCCTCCGCCGAGTGGGGGCAGGGATGGGGGCTGTCATGGGCGTTCTCGCGGGGGTCGGTGTCCAAGCCAATCCAGATTTTCGCTCACCTGACAACGTGACATGTAGAGTCATGGGCTGACGTGTCGCGGTAAGGTAAGCGCGGATATTGTCGCGTTCAGAGCTGCCGAATGTTTGCCAAGACCACCCCTGTTTACCTGACGGATTTCCAGGCGTTCATCCTCTTTGATGCAATCGAGAGGGAGTTTCGCTTGCTGGAAATCGTCACGGCCCAGGAGCGGGAGCAGGGCAACCGGGATGGCTGGGCGCTCGCTCGTATCAAGGCCCGAGAGTTCAGGAGCATCCGCGCTCAGGTGGTCTCGTGCATTCCTTGGACACCGGAGGAGCGATACAGCCTCACACCAGAAGACCGGGCGGAGCTGGCGGAGCGCATCGCGGAGGTCGGTTTGCGTATGCGACCGCCCCGCGCTGAGCTGGAGAAGCATCGCTCTGTGAAGGAGCGCCGCAAGTCCCTCGCAAAGAGGCGAGCTAAGAAGCGGAATGAAAATACTGATAACTAGATAGACCCGCTTGTGGGTCGGTTGGCTCCAAAGTCAGCGGCCCCTCAGTCCAAGGCTAGTGTGTATATAAATTACAGAAAAAAGACTTTTCCGCAAGGTCTGACTTTTGGCATGGGCATGTGAGACGTTCCTCTTGCGGGCCGGTGAACAGGCCCTTGGGGATCAATGACGATGATTACGTTCAGCCGCTCCGGTGTGACGGTGCTCGCAGTGAGCCGTACCGGTGTGACCTTGGGGACCTTTTTCGACAGTCTCTATGAGCGCAACAGCCTCAGCCGCGGACGTCGCTACTTCGATGGGATGTGGGGACCACAGGGCTTCGAGGTCTGGGCTGGGCGGCGCCACCTCATCGTGGAGTGTCCGCCTGTTGCTCGGCTCCTGAAGCGCGGGGGAGGGTCCGTACCGACAGCCGCTTGAAGGGGATTACCCGCCACCCGAGGATACTCAGGTGCGCTCTTGGCCGGGCCCCCGGGTTACCACCCACATAGACGCCGCCGATAACCACCCACCCCAGAAGAAAAGAGGCCAGCTCGCCGGTCACAGGCCGCCTCCCGCTGGTTTCAGCCGCGTCTCTGACGGGACGTATCGATTTGTTCGGCCCCCGTCCCGGCCCACTTCACCTCACCATCAGGGAAACCCACCATGCCCACGGCTGTCATCAGCAGCCGGGACCCAGACGGCTGTCCTGTCGCTGGCGTTCCGGTGCCCGCCTCGCCTACTTTCACGCCCTGTACCGAAGCCCCACGGCCACGTTGGTTCGACCCATGGATGGGCGGACAGGGCGAGAAGTTCGCAGAACTCGTTGCCTTCACGAAACGAGCGGCCGACTCCCAGGAGGATGTCTACTTTCCCCGCCAGCGCGCTCGGAAGGATGCCATTGAAGACCGCCGTCTCGCAGTCCTCGAAATCATCACGGCGAACCTCGCCCATGCCGTGTTGATCCCCCCCGAAACGGGGCACACGAGCGTTCTGACCGGGAACACCGGCAAGCGCATCCCTCGGTATACGAGCCCCGCCACCGGGAAGGCTCTACGCGACCTTCTTTTCCTCCTCAGCGAAGCCGGGCTTGCCAAGCACGTCATCTCCTATCAGCGCGCGAATGCATCTCACATCACCCCCACGGACACGTTCAAGGCCGCCGTTCTAGCCGCGGGGCTGACAACCGCCGACTTCACGCGGCATGTCCATGAAGAGGTCATCCGCCTATCCAACCGGCCGCACGACCCTCTCAAGCCGCACGGGGGCCACAAGGTCCGCGTGGACTACCCTGAGTCAGAAACGTCCATGACGATGCGGGCTCAGATGTGCGCACTCAACGCCTTCCTGGCAGGGGCGGACATCACCTTCGTGGACGATGGAAAAGGGCCGGTGAACGTTCACAACCGAGTGCTGCGGCGGCACTTCGTTCTGACCAAACCGTCCGACGCACCCAGGCTGAACCGCGGCGGGCGCCTTTACGGTGGCTTCTGGCAAAACCTGGAGAGAGAGCGTCGGGCCGGGATCAGAATTGAGGGGGAGCCCGTCACAGTCCTCGACTTCGCTTCCATGCATCCGCGCCTTGTCTACGCTGGACAGGGCGTGTCGGCAGGGGACGGAGACCTCTACGTCATCCCCGGGTTGGAGGAGCACCGAGAGGCGGTGAAGCTCCTGGTGAACACGCTGTTGAACGACCATTACAATCGGACCGCGTGGCCCGATGACGCGAAGGTCGCTCAACCCTTGGGCTGGACCGTCAAGCAGATGCGACATGCCATCTGGGCTCATCGACACCACCTCCGCAACGCGTTCGGACGCCGGCTCGGGCTGGACCTTCAGTTCACGGAGAGTCGCATCCTTGCGGAGGCGCTGGAGCGCTTGCGAGTACGGGGCATCGTTGCCCTGGGCCTCCATGACGGTCTCTTGGTCGCAACATCCCACGCCGAGGAAACTCAGGATGTGATGGAAACGACAGCTCTCGACATCGCAGGGCAGCGTCTGCCTGTGACCGTGAAGGCCATCGAACCAGCGCAGGCGACACCATCACTATCACTACTAGGACAGCTAAGCGTTTCCTCGCCCTTGGCCGCCTGAACCGCCCGAGCTGACGCTTCCCACACCCTCAACGAACACCCCACGCGGACCCCTCCGGTTCGTGTGAACGCCTCCCTATGCCTGCCGCTGAGCGGGCCCATCATCAGGAACCCTGACCATGACCACCGACAGAACACCCCACCTCTGGTTCGCCGGCCCAGAGCCGCGCGCGCACAGCCTCGTCGCCCCCATCGCCACGGAAGCGGCCCGCGGAGCCGCTGGGTACGGAGAGTTCGTGCTGGAGCACCGGAAGGACGGTGACAGCCTCGTCATGCTCCTCACGGTGGAAGGCGAGGACGACGTCAAACGGCCCGTTATTGTCTCCGTTGCCATCCCCGCGGCCATGGTTCGGGACCTCCTGAATCGCGTCCCTGAGGCCACTACGGAGGTCCAGGCGTGAGCGGCGTCCTCGCAGCCCCTACGGGCAACCCGCTCGCCACCGAGGAAGCCACCGTCCAAGACCTGAAGCTGGCCGAGGCGCTGGGCTATGAGCGGCTCACCGACATCCGCAAGCTCATCAAGCGGCATCTGCCGATGCTGGAGGTGATGGGATTGGTGCGCCACCGTGGCGTTCCAATCGTCTCGGGTAAGGGTCGGACCACCATCGTCACCGAGTACCAGCTCACGAAGGCCCAAACCGCCTTCATCACCGCGAAGGCTGGGACCAAGAATGCGGACAGCCTCACGGTCTTCATGGCGGAGACGTTCGCCATGGTCTTGGACGGCAAGCTCGTGGCCGCGGATGAGGGCGCCGCCCAGGAACTAGCCGCGGCCCGGATACGCGAGGCGAGGCGCCGTTACGAGGAAGAACTGATCGGCCCCCACGCGGTGGTCCAAGGGTAAAGTTAGTGCGCGGTAGGCCGCTTCACCACG